>JARRPN010000235.1:0-6554 GCA_037382875.1 Calditrichaceae bacterium
ATTTACCTGGCTCTGAATCATTTAGGTACAGTCAGTAATAACGAAGGTCGATTCGTTTTATCAATTACCAGTAAAGTAAAATCTGATACACTGGTTGTTACCTATCTTGGATATAATGAATATCGTATTTCATTAGATGACTTTGAAAATTATTCTGAAATATCATTACAGCCTAAAAATTTAACGTTGGATGAAACCATTCAGATTTATGCTGAGAGAATGGATTTATCACGTCAGGAAATACCTCACTCGAGCTTTGAGATTGATGTAAAAGAACTGGAACGATATGGAGCCAGCGAAATAGGCGATCTTTTTAAAAAAATGCCTTCTGTTCGAATTGAAGGTAACGATCTGGATGGAAGGTTTCTGCAAATTAGGGGAAGCAATGCCGGAGAGGTAAATGTATATCTCGATGGTATTCTCATCAATGATCTCAGTTATGATAATGCCGCAGATTTATCAATGATTCCCACTGAGAGTATTTATAAACTGGAGGTAATGAAAGGAGCCAGCCTACCATTATTAGGCAACGGTGCCTTCGGTGGCGTGGTTAATATTATCAGTAAAAAACAAGTTGATCCCGGTTTTTTAGTTAAAACAAAATATGGAGATTTCGATACTAGACAATTCATGAGTGATTTTAGTATTCCACTATATCATAAGCTCTATATCAATTATTTTGGGCAGTACTCTGAAATGCACCCTACAATAGAATATTTTCCCGGCGAACGATTCACTGATAAAACAGAAAATTACAATATTGATGTTAAAAAGCAGAACCATAATGTTTCATTGGATTACTATAATCAGTTAGGACAATTTAGTGCTAAATTTTTTACATATATATTTGACTATGAAAAACCATCCTGGATCAACAAACGAAAGAATTTTTTATTTGCTTTATCTTATAATAGCCAAAATGATTTGTCTTTACTAATTAGCAATCTATACAGTACGAATGATTTAACGCGTTATACGGTTGAATCCACACGTTATCTTTCTAATTATGAAACACAACGACTTAATATTAAAATATCCAAAAAGTTTAACTATCAGTCTGCTGGAATTCAATTTATCTCGGAATATTTACATGATGAGCTGGAAGATTTATCAAAACTCAAAGCAAGGGAGAGTACACAAACTTATTATCAAGCCAATTTATATAATAACCGGGCCAGTATGGCTAGTGTTTTTTCTTTTCAAGATACTTATGATACACTTGGAAATGTTTCCTGGAAATCATTTCTAGGATTACGTGGCGATATTGTTGCCAGTGGTGAAAAAGATTTAACAGTCTATACTGGAGCCCAGCTTAAATGGCACCGGAATAATTGGATATTGGAACCGCATATCAATTACGGTAAAAATGTTCGATACCCAACTCTTCTGGAATCCGCGTATGTACAGGATCTATTAACTTACACATCAACAGATACCTCCATCCGAATACTTAAACCGGAATATAATAATTCATTTGAGATAGGTTCAGGTTTGAATTATAATTTCATTTCAGACTATCTGAAGAAGATAGAGTTTAATCTAGCTTATTTTTCTGGTACATCGTATAACAAGATATTAAAGAGGCCATTTGGTGATGCAATTGCACAATCTCAAATTGGTCGTAATAATACAAAGGGTATTGAGGGATCTGTTAAATTTGAGAATATATTTAATCGATTAAATTTTACAGCATCTTATATAGATCTTGATATTGAGAATCGTCTGCTCTATGAATATAAACCTGAAGAAAATTACAATTTTCAGTTTGAATACGCTCAACCAAAAGGATTATATAGCACATTTATATATTTCTTTGATGGTAAAAGTTATGCCTGGTATTATGATAATGAAAATCAATTAGTTACAGATAAAATAAAAGCAAACTGGGATATAGATGCATCCATAGGTTACATTTTTAAAATTTACAACCTAGAATTAAACCTGCATTTTGCCGGGTATAACTTGCTGGACAACAGCGGTTATGATTATTTTTACCTTAAAAAAAGAAATCTTCAGGCCGGTTTATCAATAAAATATTAGTAATATCTAATTTTTAATCCTTATCGTAGCAGCATCATCTTTTTTGTTTTTATTATTTGTTCATTCCCAGAGTCAATAATTAATCGATAGAAATATATTCCGCTTGAAAACTGCGATGCATCCCATTTCATTTTATAATATCCTGCTCTTTGTTTCTCAGAAACAAGTGTAGATATCTTTTGCCCAAGAACATTATAAACCGATAATTCCACATGTTGTAGGGGCATATCATGATACGCCCTTACAGAATAGGATATCGTTGTTGTAGGATTAAAAGGATTTGGATAATTTTGAGACAAAGTAAATTTATCTGGGAGGTAATATGTTTCATCATTTTCTATTGATGTATATACACTATTAACAGCGCCGGGTGTTCCATGGCCATCTGAGGCAGACCAGTTTTCTGCAATAGAATTATCTCTGAAGGGATTTAATAATTCCAGTGTTGGACCTAAGCCATCAGCACCCGTCGGCCAGGGAGTTGAGTCCATATAGGCAACACTATCTATTAAATGTCCTTCGTGATTGCATATTCTTACCATATCACTACTACCGTTAAGTCCAAAATTAAGATTGCCAATTACATTATCAACCTCAGGGAAAAAGGATTTAAACGAACTGGTATCACGGCAGAATACTAAATAATCTCCAGGTTCGAGAAAGGTTGCATTCGGAATTACAAAATCATTGGTATCACGTTCGTCTTTGATTATCAAACCGGAAATATCTAAGTTTTCATCTCCATTATAAAATATTTCAATCCAGTCCTCGGGATCAAACTCATCCGATGAATTATAATTTATTTCATTAATAACTAATTGTGACGGTAAGGGATTTTTTTCAAAATGAGCATTTAAAGTCGAATTGGCTGTTATTTCAAACGATAATTGTTTGTCTTCTGAGAAAACACTTCCAGTCCACCCGGTAAATTTATATCCCGGTTCAGATACAGCAGTCAACTGAACAGCATTGTTTTGAAAATAAGTTCCTGTCCAGGGCAATTCTGTTGAACTAAAAGAAAGAGAATTCAATATTACCTTTCCGCCATCCGTAGAATTTATTGTAAGATTTCCATCATTCCCTGAGCCAAAATAATTACGAATAAAATTGCGCATATTATCCGGACGCTTTTCGGCAAACTCAATCATCCTCCCTGTACCTTCACCACCAACGCCAAATCTACTTCTATGCTTGTCAATCTCATTGGCAATGTGACCCGCATATTCATTGATAATCGAAACGACTTTGTCTGTTTTAAAGTTTGTATTTAATAAATCTGCAAAAAGATTAATAAATTTATTCTGAATCACAGGATTTTCTAATAATCTTCGCATAATCAAAGTTGACCAATCAGGATTTGGCCACCCTTGATTCGGATCGTCATTTAAAGCAAATGTTATGGGATTTTCATTATGTTCGTCGCTACCATATAGGTTAAATCCAAAATCTGTATCATAAACAAGCCAGCGCCATTTACCATTTTCCGTTCTCTCGCGCCAGTACTTTAAATTATTTCCCGGCCAATCCCTGTTATTAATATACATTTCAAAAGCATAGTAAAGCAGACAATTATCCAAATCAATCATTTTATTCACAAAATTATATGAGCTATCCGTTGTCATATCATTATTATCGATATAATTAATAAATGTGTTGTAATGAACCGCATCTCCATGAATTACACTTGCATCATTTTCCAGCATATCAATGTTATCCGGATCAACATTATGGCGGTTTGCTACATAATGCTCGCTTAATTTTTCACGTATATTGTAAATACCCCAATATTCACCATTTATAAAAGTAACCGCAGGACGATATTCCAGGTAGTCAATGTCCAAATCTTTAATTAATGCTTGCATGAACGCATCACGAATATGAGTATTCCAAAAATCATTACCGGAGTTTCTTAATAAAAATGATTTAAACGTAGTTATATCAAATTCGGGAAACAAAGGATAATGCAGTTCATTTTTGCCGCGATTACTTTTAAATTTTACCGAAAATGATTTCTGAGGATGCATACGGCTCCATCCCCCGAAAATGGCGATAATAACATTTTCTGAAAATCCAAGTTGTTTATTCTCTTCAAAAAACTCAATCGATGCCTCACGCTCCCAATCCATTCCATCAGGATCGGATACAAGGGACACAACAGGTAAATCAGTTGATTCATTAATAAAATAGGATTTAACTATAATTGAACTGGGCAGATAATCATCCTTAAAGGACCGGGCTTTTAATACTTCTGTTTCAGATACAGATATTGCGCCGGTATATTCTGTTGAGTTAGTATCCGGATCACTTCCGTCCAGGGTGTAATAAACGGTTAGCTCCGGATTGCTGTTCTCAAGTGATAATTCCAATGTTGCATCATAGAAACCGCTTTCATGCGAGAAAACCGGCACTTCGGCAAATTTCAAATAACCTTTCGTCGTATTTGAGGATCCCGGTGTAGATGTTTCAAAATAATAAAAACTGCTGTCGCCGTCCGGCTGCCGGCCGTATGAATGATCCGCCGGAATACTACCGAAACTGATACTGTCAGCCAGTGAACTGTCAGATTTGGTCAGATAAATGGATTCTCCCTGCGCGCTTAACTTAAAATTAGTATGCAATCTCGTTGAATCCAACTTTAATATATCATGGGGCTCTTCAGGATCATCGGGTATATAATTCAATCCAATTGAGAAAAACGGTATACATGTCAAATCCGATGAACCTGAATTAATATTATGCACCTGAATAGCAACAACATTCTTTCCGCTAACTAAATAGTCGCGCCAATCAGTAATAGAAAATGCATCAGGTTTACTGCCCTGGTACATTTGCGCCTCATGATCAGTGTTTGTGCCCTGATTAAAAGATGGTGGAATACCCTCTTCTCCAATATTTGCACGGGCAAATTCGACGCCGTTCAGATAGGCAACAAAACCATCATCATAATCAATGTGTAAAACAGCAGAAACTACATCCTGTATATCTTCAATAACAAAGGTTTTTCTGAGGTAGACGGATAATATTCCTGCAGACAATTCGGTTTGATCATCGCCATCACCATAACCGAATCCGCTGTTACCCGTTTCCCAGGATGAATCATCAAAGTCACTAGAGTTCCAGTTTGCGGGCGGTTCGCTTGTCCCTGGGAAATACCGCCATGAATCACCCTGGTCAATGATATTATCCCAGTAAGCTACCCATTCCCTGCGATTTTTATCCGAAGCAAATAATACCAGGTATTGTCCCGGTATCAAACTTACATCAGGGAAAATCCATTTAAATGGTTCGCCACTTTCATCACTTAACCCCCAATCTAAAATACTGGTTGTATCCGTGCCTTCATTATATAATTCAATCCAATCCTGGTAATCACCATCCTCATCAGATAATGTATAAGAATTTGACGCCATTATTTCGTTAATCACAACTTCCTGACCTTTTGCGGATAGAATAAAAAATAGTATAATGAATACAAAAATTGTCCATTGCTTATTCAAGAGATTTATCCCATTCAAAATAATCGATATACCGTTATTATAAACTAACATAATGATAACTTAAATAGTTCAATAAAACAAAATAAATTTAACTGACGAATAATATTATATTTTAAATCACAATCTTAGTATAATTTTTAGGCTGTTATTGGTTATCAGATTTTTGTAATTTTGTATTTTAATCAGAAAAAAAGAATAAAAGTTAAGGAAATTTTGTGAAAACAAAACTTGATATAGCGAAAAATTGGTTGCCGAGATACACTGGCACTAAAATAGATGAATTTGGCGATTATATTTTAATTACAAATTTTCAAGATTACGTTAAAACCTTTGCCGAACAATTTAATTGCGATATCAAAGGGGAAGATAGGGCAATGCAAACTTCAACAAATTGTGATGGTTTATCTATCATCAATTTTGGAATGGGCTCGCCCAATGCCGCCACTGTAATGGATCTTTTAACTGCAAGAAACCCAAAAGGCATTCTGTTTCTGGG
Organism: Calditrichaceae bacterium; assembly: GCA_037382875.1. GTDB lineage: Bacteria > Calditrichota > Calditrichia > Calditrichales > Calditrichaceae > JAFGKZ01. Next base: position 6,034 of record JARRPN010000235.1, read on the forward strand.
CAAATGCGGCGGATTAAAACCATCAACAGAAATTGGTCACTTTATTTTACCAATAGCTGCTATTCGCGGTGAAGGTACCAGTAATGACTATTTTCCACCGGAGGTACCCGCACTACCCTCATTTAAATTACACAAATTTATATCAAACAAAATCATTGAGCATAATCAGGAGTACAGAACAGGAGTCGTTTATACAACAAATAGGCGTGTTTGGGAATGGGATGAAAAATTCAAGGCCTATCTAAAAACATTATCTTCCATAGCTATTGACATGGAAACAGCAACCATTTTTATTGTAGGTCATGCCAACGAAATATCACGTGGAGCATTACTATTGGTATCTGATATGCCAATGACACCGGAAGGCGTTAAAACAGAAGCGTCTGATAAAAAAATTAGTAAATCCTTTACCAAACTTCACTTGCAAATTGGTATTGAAGCAATGACTGAGATTGAGGAAAACGGGGAACAGATTCGACATTTCCGGTATTAAAATTATCATTTTTTGATAGTATTTTTTT
>JARRPN010000236.1:0-4145 GCA_037382875.1 Calditrichaceae bacterium
CTGACCATTCTTTGCGCTGTTCTCTAGATTGTTCTCTTTTTAGTTTCCGCATTACTTGGCTCTTTACATTTTCAAACGGTTTAATGCTTTCTGGTTTTAACTGGCCCGTTTTAATAATTGCATATCCTCTGCGATATTTAATCGGTCCTTCAATTTTATCAGGACCAATCTCAAAAGCTTTCTTTGAAACCGCTCCTCTATGTTTATTGGATCGGAAACCTAAATATCCTTTTAACTTTTTTGTAGACTTATCTTCGTTATATTGTTTTTCTAATTGCACAAAGTCCTTACCGCTTTTAGCCAAACGGGCTACTCTCTTTGCGAGATTTTCATCTTTAACATATATTTCCCAAATTTCAATCTCAGCGTCCTGTTTAAATTCATCTGGATGTGCTTCGTAATAAGCCAAAAGTTCTTCATCTGAAAAATTTGATTCGACTTTTGTTACTTCTTTATTAAGATAGGAGATCATTTGTTGTTCAGTAATTTGATCGACAATTTGCTTTATGTCAGGATCCTGATCATAATTTTCACGCTGAGTAATAATTTTTATCATGTCATTTGTTGCCAAATTTTCACATTCTTGTTTTAACTTATCAATACTCTTTAGCTTTGCAATCAAAGCCCTAAAATTATTTTTGTAACTCTCTAATAAATAGTCTACAGTTATTTCTCCACCATCAAATTTAGCGAGAACCATATCTTTTTCTTCATCTGTAAAATCACTTGCAGTTAAATTATTTCCTTTATTCTTGCCAGCAACAAATGTAACCAGGTTAACAATATTCTGTTCATTAACGTTATAATTAAATTCATTTCTCACATTTTTACCATTTTCGGTCCATCTTTGTCGCGCTTTTCCTTGATTTTGTGAATATAACTTACGCTTTATTGTTAAAATAGCTTGTCTTTCATTCTCAGGATTGTATCTGGGATTATCTCTTCGATCGTTTACCTGAATTATATGATAACCATAGGAGGTTAGAACAGGATCAGATACTTGACCTGGTGCAAGGCTAAAAGCCGCTTCTTGAAATTCATCTACCATTCTACCCCAGGTAAAATAGCCAAGATCACCTTTGTTTTTCTTTGCTGACGGATCATCGGAATATTCCAAAGCCAGATCATTGATAGATTCACCATTCTTAATTCTTTCTGCAAGAGAAGTAGCTAATTTTTCTGCATCCTCTTTTGTGCGGCTGTCTGAAGTTCCCTTTTTACTTCCAAATTTTATCAGAATATGACTGGCTTTAACCTCAAATTTACTTTTTTCAAGGTATTCATCTACTTTAGCAAGATCAATGACGCTATCAACCACCATATTTTCGATATATTTATTAAAAATAGCTTGTTCTTTGCGCTTATTTATCGCTTCCTGTAAATCTGCATTATCATCGACGCCCATATCATAGGCAGCAGCCAGCTTTCTTTTTTTATCAATTAATTGATTTAAAACTTGCATTTTAACGCCCGAATCAACTTTTGACATACTTTCTTCATTTGGAAACCGCTGTCTCAATTCCTCTTTAAATTCATCAAGTTTAATTTTTTGATTACCGACTTGTGCAACTGTATCATCTGATAAACCACAATTATTTAATAGGGTGAGCGAAATAAGTAAAATGATAACAGTTAAAAATTTGTACATCTTTACCTCCGATTTGTATTATAAAATCTATAATTTAGTTATTTGCTAATACGTGTTGCAATAATTTTTTAGCGAATGAAATTTTCTCTTCCCAGTTATTTCCCATGAGCGTAATTTGTATTGCAAGATTCTCTCGATTTATAAAAGTAATTTGTGCAATTTTTTGCTGCATTAATTTTGGAATTGTTTCTTCGAAAAACGAATTATCATCCTTTGCTGATTCATCGAAAAATATTTTTAAATAATTATCTTTTATTATTATTCGTTCCGCGTAAATATGACTTGTCAATATTTTCAACTCAATCGCATCAAAAAAATTCTTCACATCTTCGGGTGGTGGACCAAAACGATCACGCAGTTCGTGTTTTAAATTTTCTATTTGATCAACACTCGAAAAATTTACTAAACGATGATAGATGGTAATTCGTTCCAATTCATTGGATATATATTCCATGGGTATTAATAAATCAAAATCGACGTCTAACTTAGGATCAGTGTATTTCTTAAGTTCTTCACCTTCTGCTGATTCTAAAATACTTTCACCCTTAAGCTCAGCAACAGCTTCATCTAAAATTTTACAATATAGATCAAAACCTATGGATTGAACAAATCCGCTCTGTTCTTTGCCGAGTAAATTACCGGCACCACGAATTTCCAAATCACGAAGAGCAATAGTATAGCCCGAACCAAGATCGGTAAAATCCTGAATAGCTCTTAAACGTTTACGCGCTAATTCAGTAATTTTGTCTAAAGAGGGAACCACCAAATAGCAATATGCCTGCTGATCCGACCTGCCTACACGTCCACGCAATTGATACAGTTGTGCCAGACCAAAACGATCAGCGCGATTAATTACAATCGTATTGACGTTCGGTATATCCAACCCATTCTCAATAATCATTGTAGCTACAAGGATATCAAATTTGCGTCCCATAAAATCCAACATAACTTTTTCAAGCTGACGTTCAGGTAGTTGTCCATGTCCTACCGCGATTCTCGCTTCCGGAATGATCTCTTCCAGCGCGCTTTGTATCGCACCGATGGTTTCTACCCTGTTGTGAACAAAATATACCTGTCCTCCACGAGCTATCTCTCGTTTAAGGATTTCGTAAAGATGATCCTCATTCCAGTGAATTATTTCTGTATGTACTGGTAGCCGGTTACGTGGTGGTGTATTAATATGTGATAGGTCCCGGGCACCCATTAGAGCCATGTGCAAAGTTCTAGGAATAGGGGTAGCCGTCATGGAAAGAATATCCACTGAAAGACGCAGCTTTTTCAATTTTTCCTTTTGCTTTACGCCAAATCTTTGTTCCTCATCGATGATAAGTAAGCCCAAATCCTTAAAATGAACATCATCGGAAATAAGTCTATGAGTACCGATAACAATATCAATTTTTCCTTCAGCCAGTTTTTCCAGTATTTCTTTTTGCTGTTTGGCAGTGCGAAAACGATTCAGCATTTCCACAGTTACAGGGAATTCTGTCAGTCGATCTTGAAAGGTAGTATAATGCTGAAATGCTAATATGGTGGTTGGGGTGAGAATAGCGGTTTGTTTGCCATCAATAACCGATTTAAAGGCTGCACGCAGAGCAACCTCTGTTTTACCGAAACCAACATCACCACAAAGCAGTCTGTCCATGGGTTTATCACTTTCCATGTCCTCTTTTATGGATTGTATGGATTTTAATTGATCATCCGTCTCCTCATATAAAAAAGAAGCTTCCAGTTCCTTTTGCCAATAATTATCCTGAGAAAATTTAAATCCGTCCTGAGCTTTACGACCGGCATAAATCTGAATAAGTTCAGATGCGATTAATTTTAATGAGTCTTTTGTTTTTTTCTTTACGCGTTCCCATTCTGTGCCTCCCAATTTAGTCAATTTTGGAGGGACACTATCTTCAGTGCTGTACTTTTGAACACGATTTAAACGGTCAACGGTGACAAATAAAAAATCATTATCCTGGTATGCAATTTTGACACACTCTTTGGTAACATTCCCGTAATTTACTCTCTCCATACCCAGGTATTTTCCAATACCATAATCAATATGGACAACATAATCATATAAATTTAAGTTACTTAGTTGTCGGAGATATTCGCCACTTTTAAATCTACGATACGTTTTTCTTTTTTTATAGCGATTAAATATCTGGTGATCCGTAAGAATTTGAATATTGAGTTCAGGAATATTAAATCCACTATGCAGAGAACCCACCTCAAATTTACCATTAAACACAATTTCTTCTTCTTCAATGATATCACGAAATCGGTTTGATTGATTGGTATTAATTGTTTGTAAATAGATCGTGGGGGCAGGAGATATCTGACTTTGTTTGTTGAGATATTCTAAAAAGGATTTTATTCGTCCGTTAAACTCGGGATGTGGTTTAAAGTTAAAGTTTATAGTTTCAGCATCAGGATATTTAACCAGATCTGATTTTAAATACTGATAGTTTTGAATCATTTGATCCAATTTATCAGCTGAAAAATATTT
>JARRPN010000237.1:0-4116 GCA_037382875.1 Calditrichaceae bacterium
AGATTGTGCCACAGCGTGGTTTTTGCAGCATCGCTCCCGGGAACATGGTTAATCAGGCGCTTATCTCTGGCAATGGTGTGATGAATATTGAGTTGATAGGTGATCCCTATTCAGAACAAATCCTTTTCCACCACGAAAGCCTGCTTATGCCATGGAAGAAACCTATAGAGGCACCCATTGTTGCGGACATTTTTTCACAAGTCCGGCAAATGGCGCTTGAAGGAAAAAACAACGAAGCCATCGCTCTCGCCATTCAGCATATGAACGAAAGCCCAATCAAACAGGACACAGAACCGCATCTGACTATCCCTGCATTCCTGATGAAGCTCGATATTCCAAAATCCTCATCGGTCAGTAACTATCTGCGTACTGTAAATTTTGAAAACAGCGAAATAAAGGTTATCTGGACAGACAAACAGGGCGATTGGATTCGTCGAACTTTCACTTCCCGGCCTGACAATATCATAGTCCAATGGCTCACTGCCCCGGAAGGCAAAACGATGAATGTCCGAATCTCTAAGCACACATCTGCGGAGTGGAGTATGAGTTCCGGTATGAACTGGGGCTCACATCGGGGGATTGGAACCACTGATCCGGACATGAAAGCATTCGTATCACTGGCATCGGATCAGAAAAAACTTGCCCCAAAGGGTGTCGAAGCAGGTGACATTTGGCTGGATGTCAGCGAACAACGGCTGACGTACAAATGCCGTTTAGATCCCGCAGTGGACAACAGCGGCTATGCGGGAATAACCCGCGTGATCCGCAACGGTGGTTCGGCCAAAATTGAGGGAAATACTTTGGTTATCCAGAATGCATCATCGATAATGCTGTTCACACGCATAGAATATTTTCCCGATTACAGCGAAGACAAAGTGGAAACACTATGGAAGTCGATAGAAAGTCTTGCGCCCAACTATACGGTTTTGCTGGAGCGGCATCAAAAGGTACAGTCGGAAATGCTCAATCGTGTTACGGTAGATTTCGGTGGCGCCTCGCAATATGGCATGTCTACTGAAGAGCTTCTTTCCGACCAGCACTCAAGATCTGACTATTCGCCTGCTTTGCTGGAGAAGATCTTTGAAATGGGACGTCATTGGTTCATCCTCAATAGCGGCAAATATCCGAGTATCGCAGCCGGGATTAACTCTACAATAAATCTGCAAACGGCCGGTGCCGTGCAGGGCAACCTGCGGGAAGGCATGGAGGCTTACTTCAAATGGATGGAGGAAATCGTGCCGGATTGCAGGAACAATGCCAGAAACATCTTCGGTTTTGCAGGCACTTCGTATCCTCTTTTTCCTGATAAGGATTTCGGAGTCAATTTCTATTATACAGCCAGTTCCACTCTCGGAATTTGGCCCTACTGGATTTCTGCCGGAGGCTGGTGCCTGAGGCAGCTATGGGATCATTACCTGGTAACTGGGGATGCAGAATTTCTCGGCAATCGTGTGATTCCAGCATATAAAGAATTGGCTCAGTTCTACGAAAATGTCCTGACTCTCACTGACAATGATGAAAATTATATCTTTGTCCCATCAATTTCTCCGGAGAACACATCCCTCAGCAAGGGACAGTCCGGTCCAGGACTGATCAATGCCAGCATAGACATTGCCGTATGCCGTGAGGTTCTTACAAATCTAGTACAAGCTTGTGAACTCATGGGATCGGATACTGAAAATGTAACAAAATGGAAAAAAATGCTATCTAAACTACCTCCGTATCTTCTCGAATTGGACGGCACCCTGAAGGAATGGGCCTGGCCCACGATAGAAGAGCATTACAGCCACCGGCATATCTCTCATCTTTATGGTGCATGGCCGGGGGACGAAATCGATCCGGATCGGACCTCGCAACTTGCTCGAGCTGCAGAAATAGCCAATAGGAAACGCAACTTTGATACAATGTCCACCGCAGTTGCAGGTGAAACTTTAGCTGCTTATGCCCGCTGCCATAGGGCCTTGGTTGGTGCCCGGCTCAAAGACAACATCATCGTGGACATCCAACTGCGGCAACTGATTGAACAGGGCTATATCAGCACCGCATTACGGTGTTCGCGTGAACCTTATAGCTGGCCTGTGCCCGATGCGCAGGGCGGAATTCCAGCAATCATAATGGAAATGCTGCTGTACTCGCGCCCCGGTGTGATCGAAATTCTTCCTGCTCTTCCTCCCACGTTGGAAAAGGGATCAATTAAAGGAATGCTCGCCCGTACGTTTGCGCGGATCGACAAACTGGCTTGGGATATGGAAACTCGGACCGTGGACCTAATGATTACCTCACTAAGAAAGCAGGATATCACATTGCTTGCCCGATATGGGATTGAAGAGATATCAGCTCCTGCTGGAGTTCTAGCAGCGACATTCCAGCGAGGCAAAGCCACTTGCGATCTGCATCTGCCGGAAGGAAAACCGATATCAATAGAGCTGAAGATTGGTCAGCATAAGCCACTGGATTGGATTAATCAGGTAAGTTAAAAATTGATTCTAAAGATGATTTTAATTATGGGGACAAAATGATAAGAGCTATAATTAACATTAACATATTAATTTTGTTGTTAATGGTGACTCTCACGGCCCAGGAAGATATCGATGTCGGCAAAACCGGATGGGATGTTAAAAGACCGGTTATGGCCGCTGCCTGTGATAATGGTTGTCCATGGGGAGAACTGGGTGATTATGTCAAAGATGCGATGAAACCCTATGGCTATTCTGTAATTCTCTGTCGTAATTGTAACCGGTGGTACGGCCCGGGTCTTGTGTCTGAGCATGATTATCCGCCGCCACTTGATGAAATAAACCTGGAAGATGGCGTTAATATGCGTGTCGATGCACCGGTTGATTTTGGCGTAACATCCAGCGCTATGTTAAGTTCCGCCTACCACAATACACTTGCCAATAAAGGGCCTTATCGTAATCTGCGTTTAATTGCAAAGATTGAAGATCCGTTTTATTTTCTGGTTGCCGCAAGAAAAGAATCAGGCATTAAAGATTTTAAATATATTAAGGAACAACATCTGCCTGTGAGAATAGTGGACGCTGATAGAAGTATGATGACCATCCTGAAAGAATATGGAATCACCACAGAAGACATTAAAACAAGGGGCGGCAAAATGGGTGTATCGATTGGGGACGCTCTAAAAGGTGAGTTCGATATTATTTCCGGTTTTTTGGCAAGCCCGGCAATGAATCCGGAATCTTCTTACTGGACGACCTTAAGTCAGAAATTTGATTTATACTTTTTAGAATTACCGGAAGATCTGTTAAAGCTTATTACTGAGCAAAATATAGACGCAGAGTTCGTTGAAGTCCAAAACAGTCTGCTTAGAGGTATTCATCGACGCATAAAAACATTGGGCCGATCAGGAGAAGCTATTTTTGCCCGAGATGATACTCCGGAACAGGCTGCCTATGATCTGGCCAAAGCGATTGATGAAAATCATGGAGCGTTGAAATGGTTTATCAGGATATATACATACGATCCCAAAACGGTCTGGCAGAATTTTGATGTACCCCTGCATCCCGGCGCTGAAAAATATTACCGGGAAATCGGTTACATGAAATAATTTTGTTAATTAAATATTGAAAATTATACTTAATCTTAAGGGCAATAAGTAATGAAGAAAATAATTCTGGTTTTAATTCTTTTTTCGCATTTAACTGTTTTTGGCCAGTTCCCGGATATAGCAAAAACGCCTCCGATGGGCTGGAATTCATGGAATGCATTTGGGCTGGATATCAATTCGAAGATAGTAATGGCTGTGGCTGATTCGATGGTTGCTAAAGGGATGGCCGCTGCCGGGTACGAATATATAGTCATCGACGATGGCTGGCAGATCGACAGGGATGAAAATGGTGTTATTGTGGTTGATTCAACAAGATTCCCGGAAGGGATAAAATTTCTGGCCGACTATGTCCATGCCAGGGGATTAAAATTTGGGATTTATACCTGCTGTGGTACAAAAACCTGTGGAGGACGACCAGGCAGTTACGGTTATGAAGCTATAGATGCAAAAACTTATGCAGAATGGGGCGTGGACTATATTAAAGAAGACTGGTGTTATACGGATGGACTTGAAACCCGCGTTCAATATAAAATTATGAGTGATGCCATCAG
>JARRPN010000238.1:0-4554 GCA_037382875.1 Calditrichaceae bacterium
TGTATTATGTTTTCCGTTTTTATGATTCTTATTATGCATTATTATTTTCTCTCAATACTTAGGTAACAATTCATCAATCTTATTTTCCATAAAATTCATAATCTGACTTAAGTCGTCTGACAAATTACAGTGTGCTGGATCATATACAGAAGTTGTATCTATTGCTGTTTTATTTTTTAAAATTATTGTGTAATAATTTTGATCTGTAAGGTAATGTTCAGGTTCATACAACTTTTTAAAATCAGCAAACGGATTGAAAAGTACTTGCAGTAAATGTTTTTCATCTGCAGTTAAATTTGTTGCGTTACTGTCTAAATACGCTAAGCTGCTTAAATAATCACCGACATAGGCTTTTGTATATCCTGTACTATCAATTTTAAGGGTATAAAAATTAATCCAGCCTCCGGATTTATAAAAATCAATATTCATATTATTAAAATCAAATGCATCATCGGAATCCGTTGAAGAACTACAGGAAAATACTAAGATTAGAAAAATTAGTACCTTATATTTGGAAAATTTCATTATAAAAAATCCTTTTATAAAGATGAAAAAATCCTTTTATAAAGATGCCCTGAAAGCCAGCCACCATTGAGCAACCCGCCAGTTAGGTTCGTTTTCAGGTTCAACAAGAATGTTCACTTTTAATTTAGGAGTAATGTTTATAGATAATCCAGCCATAAATTCGGTGTTATTATCGGTGAATTTTTCATCCGGCTGTGTATACCGTTCGCCAAAATTGGTTTCAGATTCGATGTCGCCATTTCGGTTTTCGGTCCGATTTGTGAATACAGCCAGTGTCTGATCACTGACATCCCAGTGTTCCCAGATTCTATTGACACCTAGTATCACATTCCAGCTTTCATTCAGGTGAAAATCCAGAACTACAGGAATCTGAATCGATTGCCGTTTTGATGTGTAATTCCAGAGCAGCCTTTTATTTTCATAATTGCTATAATAGGAGGTATATTCATAATCTTCATCAGTTGGATTAGTATAATCATAGAAACTGTAATAAGATGATTGATTTCGGGCGATTACCGGTTCATCATTCTCAATACTGGACTCGATATTAGCAAAATAGAATCCGGCATAAACAGTAACGTTTTTGGTTTCTCTCCAGCGGATAGAAAGCATCGCTTCATTTCGCGTCTGTTCATTTTTGCCGTTGCTGTCCCGGATATCTGAAAGAGAAGAGTAGGATTCATATTCGGAATGTGCATAGCTTGAAGTCCATTCGCCCGCATAATAGGATGTATCCTGAATGACAGATGTCGTTTTGAGATCGATATCATTTTTTCGGTGACTGTAATAAATTGAAACCTCGTTATTTTCAAATTTGTAGTCTAAATTAACCGTACCGTATTTGCCGGTACCTTCGTGATTCCAGTCCTGATCAGTTTTGCCGGTATTCAGGCTGCGGCTCCAGTCATCCGGATCAGAGTCATAATGATAACTGGATGAATCATATTTTGCGTAATCCTGATTGGCTTCACCATCCAGTAAGCCCAATTTTATCGCGGCGGTAATTTGTTCGTTCAATTTATAACTAATCCCTGCACTGACATCAATATGGTTATAATCTGAATTGCGCTCCACCGAATTGGTGCTGAACCAGTCACGATTATCCTGGGTTGAGTACTGATCGTTATTCAAATTGGCATACTGGCCTTCACGTTCGTGCATTACCGTATTAATATTGATTCCAACATTCAGTTTTGGTGTGAGTTTATAGCCAAGAAAGCCGCCAAACAGATGTGCAGAAGTCAGCATCTCGTCACTGCCGGAATATCTGTCAACAATTGGAATATCCTCAGAATTCGCGACAAGATCGTATCCATCATAACTTTTACCGTAACGGGAATTATATATTCCTGTGGGTTGCTGATAATAGGGTTCCTGCCGGTAGATCAATTGGTAGGTGGCGCCAACCAGAAATTTCTTATTAAAGGGATGGGCAATGATCCCAAGTGAAAAAACAGGTTCCGGCTCGGTTCTGGTTATTGAGTACCATCGTGGATCAATGCGATCAATATATCTGCTTGAAGCATAGGAATTATAGAGATAGGGGGGATAATAATTGTACTGCACAATTTCTGCCTCGGTACGATCACCGCGGAAATCCAGGTAAACTTCAGTTTTAGATGTGCTGTCTTCTGGTAAAAGAGCAGGATTTAAATGCAGCCTTAAAAAGGGATCATCGAATAAACCTGTTGACACATTTCTGAAATTGTAGATACCGAATGTGTTCAAATAATAACTATTGAAAAACAGATCGGAAGATTCAAAACTTTTCTCCGTAACACGTTCCCCATAATACTGGCCAAATAGTAGTAGTGGTAACAATAACAATAGGTAAAATTTATTCATGCTAAAACTCTCCATTAGTTGGACAGTTAGTATAAATCAACTTTCATGCCGATTTTTGAAAGATTTACTTTAGCAAGCAAATTATGCTTTAATCTATTATAAATAATAGAGTTATTAATGATTACAGTTTATAAAGATAATTAAAATATTATATCAGATAATTGATTTATTATCAGAAAACTGATAATCGAAATTGTTAATTATAATGAGTATCCTTGGAATATATTAAAAGAAAAAATTCTAAAAAATCGTCATAAGATGGGGTGATATTCAATAAGAATGCCTGGCTTTCAATTTGCTTTTAGAGCCTGATAAAAGTATATTGCCAAGCTTTAAAATAAAACGTTTCCGGAGGAAAATATAGTAATGATTAAGACCGAAATTAAGAAAATTTCGAATTATAAAAAAGAACTCAACATAACTATGGATAAGGCTGATCTTGAACCGATTCGTGAAGCTCAGGTAAGACGTGTGCAAAAAGAGGTTCAGTTTCCGGGTTTTCGTAAGGGTAAAGCTCCGCTGGGTATGGTAAAGAAAAATTATGCTGATGCGGTTGAAGCTTATACATTGGAAGCAGCGCTTGATGAAAGTCTGCAAAAATCTGTTATTGAAAATGAAATACAGGTCGTTGGTACACCGGAAGCTAAAAAAGTAGATTTTAATGATAATGGTGATTTAGTATCCGTTATAGAAGTGGAAACCACACCGGATGTTGACATTAAAAAATATAAAGGATTTCCTTTAACTAAAGATGAATACGAAATCTCAGATCAATTGGTCGATGATACTATCCAGAGAGCTTTGAAGGAAAAAGCGGAATTGCATACGGTAGATGGAGCTATTGAAAAGGATCATTTGGTAGTTCTGGATATGCAGGAAGTGGATGAAGACGGAAAACCAATCAAAGATAAAAATTATAAAGATATTTCATTAACCATTGGACAGGGTAAATTTGATCCTGAATTGGAAGAACAAATAATCGGTCTAAAAAACGGTGAAGAAAAACAGATTGAAAAAGTATATCCGGATGATTTTCCACAGAAGGAATATGCGGGTAAGAAAGAAGCGTATCTCATCAAAATAAAATCTGTTCAACGGGAAGAATTGCCTGAGCTGAACGATGAATTCGCCAAAGAACTTAACGAAGAATTCAAAACAGTAGAGGATCTGAAAAAAGCTACCCGAGAGCAGCTTGAGAATAATTATAAAATGGAATCTGAAAACCGGCTAAATCAGGATCTGATGCAGAAGTTGCTCGAGGAAAATCCATTTGAGATTCCACAGGCTATGGTAGACAATTATTTAAATCATATTGTATCAGATGTTAAGCGCCGCGATCCAAACGCAAAAGAAGATGTTATTCGGCAACATTATCAAAGTGAAGCGGAATTTACTATAAAGGTCCATTATCTTAAAGAAAAGATCGCAAAAGTCGAAAAAATAGAAGTGGGTGAAAGCGATATTAAAACATTTCTTGATGAATTGAAGGATGAGAAAATTCGGGAGTTTTATGAGAAAACCCCGCAAATGCTGGATCGAGTAAAAGAGGATATTTTGCAGAAAAAAATTAATGATTTTTTGCTTAAGAACACAAAAATAAAAACAAATAAAGTAAAACTTTAGTATATTGCTTTTAACAATATTTTTTGGGATTTTTTTATATAATGATTTATCCGGAAAATTGACAATAGAAAGGTGAGTTCAATGGCATTAGTCCCAATGGTAATCGAACAGACAGGTAGGGGTGAACGCGCTTATGATATATATTCACGCTTGCTAAAGGAACGTATTGTATTTCTTGGTACGCCGATAGATGATAACATATCAAGTTTGATAATTTCACAGCTGCTGTTTCTTGAAGCAGAAGATCCTGAAAAAGATATCTTTCTATATATTAATTCTCCCGGTGGTATTGTTTCATCCGGATTAGGTATTTTTGACACAATCCAGTATATTAAACCGGATGTTGTAACTACCTGTATGGGACAGGCTGCAAGTATGGGTGCGTTACTTCTTGCTGCCGGTGCTAAGGGGAAACGCTATGCTCTGCCGCATGCCAGGATAATGATTCATCAGCCATTAGGTGGGGCAGAAGGTCAGGCATCGGATATAAGTATTGCTGCCAATGAAATTTTAAGAATCAAGGAAGTTCTTAATGATATATTAGCCGAACGGACTGGCAAG
>JARRPN010000239.1:0-4875 GCA_037382875.1 Calditrichaceae bacterium
TAATTTGAACTGAAGTAAAAATTAAAAAGGCATAATATTAAAATTATGCCTTTTCCAACGAATTAGATACGTATTATTTAAATACCGCTTTCCAGTATTCTCTTCGCATGCGGGCAATAGCTGAAATAGATATTTGTTTAGGACATACTGCTTCACATTCCCCATGATTAGAACAGGCGCCGAATTTTTCTTTATCCATTTGGGCTACCATGTTCTCAATTCGGGGTGCGGCTTCCGACCGGCCCTGGGGAAGAAGTGCATATTGAGATACTTTAGCACCTACAAACAAAGCCGCAGAAGCATTTGGGCAGGCGGCAACGCAGGCGCCGCAACCAATGCAGGCGGCCATATCCATAGCTTCATCAGCATTTTCTTTGGGTACTGGAATGGCACTAGCTTCAGGTATGCCTCCAGTTCTTACGGATATAAAACCGCCCTTGGCCATAATCCGATCAAAGGCACTACGGTCAACTACTAGGTCCTTTAATATGGGAAATGCTTTAGCACGCCAGGGCTCAATCATAATAGTATCACCATTTTTAAAATAACGCATACGCACATCACAGGTGGTCATACCACTTTTGGGGCCATGAGCCGTACCGTTTATTACTACGCCACAGGCGCCGCAAATTCCTTCGCGACAATCATTATCAAATTCGATAGGTATTTCATCTTTTTTAATTAAGTCTTCATTGAGTACATCAAGCATTTCGAGAAAGGACATATCGGGATTAACATCGTTCACCGTGTATTCAACAAATTTACCTTTTTCATTTGTATTATTCTGCCGCCAGACTTTTAATTTTATATTGATATTTTGCTTTTCCATTTCCAGCCTCCTTTACTTATAGCTACGCTGGGTTAATTCAACATTTTCGAATACAAGATCTTCTTTATGTAATTCCCATTTACTTTGATCTTTATACTCCCAGGCAGCTACATAAGTAAACTCATCATCCTTACGTAGAGCTTCGCCTTCAGGGGTTTGGCTCTCTTCGCGAAAATGACCGCCACATGATTCTGCACGATCCAACGCATCACGAGCCATTAATTCACCAAGTTCCATATAATCTGCAACACGTCCAGCAAATTCTAAATTCTTATTAAGTGTATTCATATCACCAGCTACTTTAACATTCTGCCAGTATTCTTCCCTCAATTTAGGTATTTCTTCAATAGCCTCTTTAAGTCCCTTTGTATTTCGCCCCATACCGACTTTATTCCAAAGGATATTACCTAATTCCTTATGAAATTCTTTTACGGTTTTATTGCCCTTTACGGATAACAATTTTTCATATTTAGTTTTAGCCTCATTTGTTGCCTCTTTGAAAGCCTCATGATTAGTATCAGCATGCTTTAAATCGGCACCACCCAGGTAATCGCCAATCGTGTAAGGAATGATGAAATAGCCGTCAGACAGCCCTTGCATCAAGGCGCTGGCTCCAAGTCTGTTTGCTCCATGATCGGAGAAATTTGCTTCACCTAAGACATGTAAACCGGGAACGTTACTCATCAAGTTATAGTCTACCCATAAACCGCCCATGGTATAATGAACAGCAGGGAAGATACGCATGGGTGTTTCATATGCATTTTCATCGGTAATATCGTGGTACATTTCAAATAGATTACCGTATCGTTCCTCGATTGTTTCCTTACCAAAATCTTTAATTGCGTCTCTAAAATCAAGATATACAGCTAATCCTGTATCACCGACACCCCGACCTTCATCACAAACCTGTTTGGCATTTCGGGATGCAACATCACGTGGAACCATATTACCGAAGGTTGGATATTTACGTTCCAGATAATAATCGCGATCTTCTTCAGGTATCTGATTGGGAGGGCGTTTATCATCTGCTTTTTTGGGGACCCATACCCGACCATCATTTCGTAAACTTTCACTCATCAGCGTAAGCTTTGATTGATAATCACCGGATTTCGGAATACAGGTTGGATGAATTTGTACAAAACAGGGATTACCAAACAGTGCGCCTTTTTTATGAGCCCGCCATATAGCAGTAGCATTTGAATTTACAGCCAGTGTTGACAAATAATAAGCGGTTCCATATCCACCCGTTGCCAGCACAACAGCATCTGCGATATGAGATTCAAATTCACCGGTTAATAAATTACGGGTGATAATACCACGGGCTTTTCCATCAATCAGTACCAGTTCAACCATTTCCTGTCGCGGAAACATTTCTACCGTGCCTTCACCGACCTGACGCATCAATGCGCTATAGGCACCAAGCAGTAATTGCTGACCAGTTTGTCCCCGGGCATAAAATGTTCTCGATACAAGAGCACCTCCAAAAGATCGGTTGGCAAAATAACCGCCGTATTCCCGGGCAAAGGGAACGCCCTGTGCTACACATTGATCTATGATACTGTTACTGTTTTGGGCCAAACGATATACATTTGCTTCACGAGCCCTATAATCACCGCCTTTGATAGTATCATAAAATAACCGCCAGACACTATCACCATCATTTTGATAATTTTTCGCTGCGTTAATACCACCTTGTGCAGCAATACTATGGGCACGTCGGGCTGAGTCCTGAATGCAGAAACTTTTAACTTTATAACCCAGTTCGCCAAGACTTGCAGCGGCTGAAGCACCGGCTAGTCCTGTACCGACAACGATGATACTGAATTTTCTTTTGTTCTTAGGATTAACCACTTTCATTTCGAATTTATGATTGTCCCATTTTTCAGCCAGAGGACCGCTAGGAATTTTAGAATCTAATTTCATACCGCCCCTCCTGTAATCATAAAAATCCATGCTGGTAGAAAGACAAAACCTAAAGACATAAATATTGCAAAAGCGGATCCTACACCATAAGCAAAAGAAGTAAATCTCTTACCGTATAAACCAAGAGATTGAAAAGCACTCCAAAAACCATGACTCAAATGATATCCAAGTAAAACCATGACTACAATATAAAAAACAACATTCCAAAAATTTGAAAAATATGAATATACAATGGCATATAAATCACGAATTTCATGATCATAGCCATGGGGTGTATACATAACTACTTTACCAAATTTAAAATGTAAAAGATGTAATACCAGAAATATCAGAATAATAATACCTGTATAAATCATAGTTACGGATCCAAGTGATTTTCTACTGTTACCCTTCTGGTCAGTAACTTTTTTATATCTTGATGGTCTGGATCGCCAATTACCAATTTGTATAACAATGGCGTACCCAAAATGTATAATGAAAATAGCTGCCAGCATAAATTCTGCGACATAAATAGCATTACCAGTTTGCTGGGTAAGGAAATGGGCGTACTTATTAAACGGATCTCGGTCAGGATTCAAAAGCGTAAGATTTCCTATCAGATGAATCACAATAAAACCGCATAACATTAATCCGGAGGCGCCCATGAAAATCTTTTTCCCAAGCGAAGAAAATAAGGACATTGAGATTCTCATGATTAATGCTCCCTGAATTGTAGGTATATAGATTTAGATTGAATTATTGATTTAATTAAAGTAGGATCTGGTATTGAAATAAATATCATAAAACCCTGAGAGTAGCGGATTACTATTGAAAACAGTTCATCATAAATATAATACTTTTACAAAACATCAGCAATCATATTTTTCAAACAATTAATGGGAAAATTACTTATTTTATTCTATTCCTAATTTTTTATTATTGTTTTTAATTTGATTGCTTTGTCCTGAACCGGTAATACGTCAAAACTAACACGGCCAAGTAATAATCCTTCTTTGGTGATTACGTTAATACGCCATTCACCATTCTGCATATTTTTCTTATAAGAGTAGCCGCGGTACCCACCGTCACGTCCGCCGCTTATTTTATAGCTAAGTTTATCGGTGGTTTTCCATTCATCGACTCTTTTATTATAAAACTGCCATTGGTGAATAATTTTTTTATTAAGTTTTGTAGGAGCAAAAACTGCAGCATAACAGTAAACGGTATCACCAGTCTGATAATGAAATTTGTCATCGGAATTCTTCCAGAAATGATACCAGGATCCTTTTTCAAATTTAACCTGATAGCCTTCTTCAATCCGGCTTATATGATGATAAACACCGGCATCTTTTAGAGAAAAAAAAATGAAAAACGAAAAGGTGGCAAGGAAATAAAGAACAAATTGTAATTTTAAGTTTGATAGACGATTTTCGATAAATTCATTTCCGATTAAAATGATTATTAAAAATCCAAGGAATAACCAGTTTTTAGTTAAAGCAGCACTCTTAAAATAAAATACAACGTACGAGCTGAACAAACCACCGAGGAAAAATTGTATCCCCATTGGATACCAGTTTTGATAATTCAAAATCCATTTTTTCGAAATCACACCATCATTAATAAAATTAACCAGTATTAGCATACCGCCAAGCAAGGTGATATATGCCAGCAGTATTAAATTGTCACTCCATAAATCAATTCGGGTGAGTGTAACGCTATCCCAGGCAAATCCGGCAGTAAAAGAAACGACTGGTAAAAATCGTTTGTAATTACCGTAGAAATGGGAAGTACGTTGTACCAGTTTTGAATCTTCCAGTTTAGCTCTGATTTTAGTTGAATCCATACTCATACTTTCCCAAATAAATCTCACTACTGAAAATCAATACTAGTGTGATGAGTAAAATAAAAATTAAAATTAGAATTTAATGATAATCTCCAAACAAAAAAAGGACCTTTATATTATAAATAAAGGCCCTTTTAAATATAGATTCACAGATTTAATATTTAAATTCGATCCTCATGAATCTCTATTGGAATATTTTTCTTTAATTCTTCGATCCATTTTTGATATTCTTTTTCCATTTTAAAATTTAATGCTATTTCCTCAATTTTTGCCCAGTCATTTTCTAAAGTCAATTTGCGTT
>JARRPN010000240.1:0-4083 GCA_037382875.1 Calditrichaceae bacterium
CGTTGAGGGTAACCGGCAGCTCGAAATTTATGTCGTTGCCTTTGACCGTTTGGGCAGGCCGCTGGAAGTCATGAAAGGTTTGGAAGCCGCCTCTGGCTCCGCCACCTGTGCCTGCCTGCCTGAAAAGGTCTTCAAACGAAACGCCTCCCATACCGCCGCCCGTGGTTCTGAAGGTGGCGCGGCCGCCGCCGAAGTTGATGCCGAACTCCCGCAGAATGTCTCCGAGGTCGAAGTCGCGGAAAATATCCTCCTGCGTGTAGCGCTGCTGGAAGCCGGAGGCCCCGAACGTATCATACTGTTGCCGTTTCTCCTTATCGGACAAAACGGCGTACGCCTCGCTGATCTGCTTGAACTTTTCTTCGGCTTCCTTGTTGCCTTTGTTGCGATCAGGATGATACTTCATGGCCAGCTTACAGGACAGGAACCCGTTTTATTCTGGTTTCTAGTTGGTGGCTTAGGTATTTTTACGCCATTAATTATTACGGGATTTCTAATCTTAAAAAGTGAAGGATACCATATTAGTTTAAGCACATTCATAGAAAGATTACGTTTTCATCGATTAACCAAAAAGGATTTAATTTGGAGTATCTTCGGGTTGATTATTATTGCAGTATCAAGTGGTATTATTATGAAAGTATTGGAATTAACTGCTGGAAAATTTGATCATTCACCCCCATTTATGTCATTCGAATCACTGACCGCAGGAAGGTACTGGTTACTGCTCGTATGGTTCCCCTACTGGATTTTAAATATTCTGG
Source organism: Calditrichaceae bacterium (assembly GCA_037382875.1). Lineage (GTDB taxonomy): Bacteria > Calditrichota > Calditrichia > Calditrichales > Calditrichaceae > JAFGKZ01. The sequence continues at coordinate 759 of JARRPN010000240.1, forward strand.
GAGAAGAATTTCTTTGGAGAGGTGTAATGCTACCAAGGCAGGAAATCGCCTTTGGCAAATATGCCTGGTTAATCCATGGTTTTGGTTGGCTGCTATTCCATATTGCTTTTGGCTGGCAATTACTATTAACTTTAATACCTATAGTTTTTATTCAATCATACATAGTACAAAGAACAAAAAATACCTGGAATGGTGTGATCATCCATGGTGGACTGAATGGTCCGAGTTTTATCGCGATATGCTTTGGATTAATATAACTGAAGAGAATAACTTCAAAATTCAACCTTTCTTCCTTGCCAGATTTTGATCCCATAAGAACAGTATACTAAATAAAATACCAATCAATTTCTAGATTTGATAATAATCGATTGGGAACATTGGAATTTTTATAGTGAATTAATTTTTTAAAATTTGCTTAAAGAGTCTTAATGATATTAATTTGTATATTGAAATCAGGGCAAGCTACTATCCAACAGTAGTGTAATAAATTTGGGAAATAAATGACATTTAAATACATACCTTTTACTTTTTTGATACTCATATCACTACTATTAGTAACTAATGCAATCGCACAGGATAAACCATATAAAGGCGCTGAGGTATATGGAAAATCTGGTTACGATATTACGTATGGAAAAATTGAAGTGAGGATGAAAACCGCTAAGGGTAGTGGAATTCTAAGTACTTTTTTTACCTGGAAGGAAGGCTCTGAACAATCATCTGTATTTTGGGAAGAGATTGATGTGGAAGTCTTTGGTAAAAACAATGCGATGTCCTGGCAATCCAATATCATCACCGGGTATGATCCGCACAAAACAAATGAGCAGGTACACAATCAGATCTTCTCTCTCGGAGATGATTTTCATACCTATACCCTTGAATGGGCACCTGATTATATAGAGTGGCGTCTGGATGGATCAATCATAAGAAAAACAGCCGGGAAACCGGCAACGGATGTGAATAATCCTGCTGGCATACGCTTTAATATTTGGGCATCTACATCAATAAGCTGGGCTGGATCGTGGGATGATAATGTTTTGCCGCAATTTCAGTTTGTTAATTGGATTAAATATTACCGCTACGAAGAAGGAGAATTCATTCTTGAATGGCTGGATGATTTTTCCAATTTCAATACTAATCGATGGGGTAAGGCCAACTGGACATTTGATGAAAACCGAGCAGATTTTGAACCGCTTAATGCTGTTGTACAGGATGGTATGCTCATTCTGTGTCTCACAAAGGCTGGTGAGACAGGATTCAGTGGAGCAGTTCCGCAAGATACAACTGATGTCAATTTCTTCGATGATAAGCAGGTTCTGGTAAACGATTTCGTGCTTGAGCAAAATTATCCCAATCCTTTCAATCATCAAACAAATATAAAATATTCTCTTAGAACCAATACCAAAGTAAATCTTTCTATCTATGATATAAACGGGAGGCTTGTTAATACGCTGGTTAATGATATCCAATCAGTTGGAGAGCATTCTGTGAAATTTGATGCTACCGGCTTGCCGAGTGGAATCTATATGTACAAGATGCAAACAGGAACATCTGAGCATGTTCGTAAATTAATCTTAATCAAATAAATATTGTATAATGGATAGAATATAATTGAATAGCAACCAGATATTTAGGAAATGCAATTTATTAGTTAAAATTAATCTTCATCTCCGATAAATTACTTTTTTATCGCAGCGTTATAAATTTAGCTTTTCCTTCACCCACTTTACAGGAATGAGCATCGATACTTTATTCTGGTAACTTCTATACCGATCTCCGCACAGTGCCAGTAATTTTCTTTCTTCCAGGAATGTACCCACAATCAAGTAGATGGTTAAAACAAGATTTATAATTAATGTGGACAGATAGATATTTTTATTAAATACCCAAATAAAAATTATCGATCCCAGATACCAGGGATGCCGGGTAAGACCAAGAACTCCTGTCACATCAATTTTACCGGATTCCGTTAGCGGCGCATGTGCACGTCGGGATTTAATTTGACGAATTCCAAGAAATTGCATCATATCATATTTTCTGGCCCCGGTTAAAAACAAAATAAAAGCTATCATGAACAAAATGAACTGAATTATGATAAAATGGCCATCCCAGACAAAAATCAATTGCCCTTTAAGTTCCTGGCTATATAATAAAACAGGAATCAGAGTAACACCAGAAATAAAATTAAAAAACAATCTATAATATCGATAGTTATTAGCTAATTTGGATTCCAAATAGTTCGTAACCGGCAATGCAATCATTATACTGTGAATTGTGCACCATAAAATCCAGAATAGAGCTAAAAAAATATATTGCATTTGATAATCCACTAATTCATTACTCATTTATCACAAATAAAATTTAAAGTATTTATGCCCGGATTAAAAATCTTTCATATTAAATGGTTATCATATTATATTGCTATATCAATACAGAATAATACAGGGAGCAAAGCGTTTTGAAATTGAAGCAATTCAACATTTTATTTGTCTTATCTTTTATAATTTCAAATTCTATTCATGGTCAAACGATTGTTAATACTGAAAAATTAGCAGGTCAAACTGCGAAAGGATTTAATGCAGGGCTTGAATTCAATTTTGATTTTGAACAGGGTAATTCGGATCTCATAGAACTTTCAGGAAATTCTCTTCTAGGTTATCGTAAAAACAATCAATCAATTAAATTTATGACTGGAGTTCGATACTTATCTGAGGAAGACAACGAACTGATATTTCGTAATTTCATTCATTTGAGACATAATTATTACATTACGAAAAGTATTCGTAGTTTCGCATTTTATCAACTACAAAAAAATAATTCACTTTTACTGAAACGGAGGCAGTTATTTGGTGCAGGATTAAGAAAAGTATTCACTATCATGGACTCGCTTAACATCGATGCAGGAAGTGGCCTAATGTATGAAATGGAAAAGTTTAATAAAAGGGATATTTTAAATAATGAAAATGCAAGTCAATCAAGTTATAGAATGGCTAATATTCTTTCAATTCGATACAAAATAAAATCTAATATTTCCATCCTGAATACACTATATTTTCAACCTGATATCAGTGATTTTAATGATTTCAGGTTTTTTAATGAATTGAGTTTATCATTCGCATTTAATGAATTGATGCAATTCAATATAGCTTCTGTTTGGCGGCATGACAGTCAGCCACCTCATGATTTAAAACGAAATGATATAAATATTCAAACTGGTATAGTCATGCGGTTTCACATGTCAGATTAAGATAAGGTTTAATTGTGGAGAAATTATATGGAGGATAGAACAAAAAAATCAGTTGCAGACTCTATGGAAACACGGACT
>JARRPN010000241.1:0-2664 GCA_037382875.1 Calditrichaceae bacterium
TTATTTAAAAGACCGGAGCAACCATCCTGTCTATCAGCAATACGTTGATCGATATTACTGTGAAATAGCGAATCAACTAAAAGGTTTGCTTTATAAAGATGGCGGCCCGGTGATTGGTATTCAACTTGAAAATGAATACTGGCGTGGGCAACAAGGTGAATCACATATATTATGGCTTAAGCAAACTGCACGTAAGCATGGGCTGGATGTACCTATGTATACAATCACTGGTTGGAGGGCTGCGTCAGTCCCAAAAGATGAGGTGATTCCTTTATGGGGTGGTTATCCGGCAGAACCATGGACTACACATATTAAAAAAATCAAAACCAATTCCAACTTTTCGTTCCAGCTACCCATGAATGATGAAAGTATTGGTAATGATCTAGTAAAACCATATGGCAATTATTTAGTCGATTATACGCGTTATCCGTATTTTACCTGTGAATTGGGAATAGGTAATCAGATATCTGAGCATCGTCGACCGATAATAGGACCTTTGGATGGCCTTGCTATTGCAATAATAAAAACAGGCTCAGGTAGTAATTTACTCGGTTATTATGTATTCACAGGAGGAACAAATCCAACAGGTGTTTACACAACTTTGGAAGAAAATAAGGAAGAGACTGGTTACTGGAATGAATATCCAGATATTTCATATGATTTTCAAGCGGCAATACGTGAGACCGGGGAATTAGCACCCTCTTATTACCAGATTAAAAAATTACATTATTTTTTAAATGAGTTTGGATCAGATTTAGCACCGATGCTACCAGTTTTACCGGATGATTTAGACGCTAAAAAAGCATTGCAATATGCTATCCGGGCGAAGAATAATTCCGCTTTTGTATTTGGATTAAATTATTATCGTGGCATACAAAAAGCAGAGCAAAAGGACGTGCAATTCGATATTAAGCTGGCTGAAGAAAATATCATTTTCCCATCACAAGCAGTGAATATTCCTGATAGTACTATTTTTATATGGCCCATTAACTTTAATATGGATGACGTTTTACTAAAGTATGCCACCGCTCAGCCTCTGTGCATGCTTGCTAGTAAAGATGCAACAGATTGGTATTTCATTCAAAATCACGGTGTTCAACCTGAGTTTGCTTTTGCAGTATCAGGAATTGAAGAAATAGAAGCGAACAAAGGCAATGTTAGAAAATATCCAAATCAGTATATCATTTCTAATCTGGAGCCCGGAATTAATTGTTTTATTAAAATTAAAACAACCGATGGTCGACAATTACGGGTAACAGTCCTGTCTTATGAAGAGTCAAATAAGATTTGGCTTTTTAGAGAAAAAGATAAAAAATTGTTATTTCTATCCAATTCAAATTTATATCTACAGAATAATAAGCTTCATATATTTGGTGAATCTCCAGACAGAAGTTTAATTTCGTTCAATAATGAGTTTAAAATAAACGCCAGTGGGAAGGAATTAAAAAAAGAATTGCGGGATACATATGTGAAATTTCATATCCAGGTTCCCGCCAAAGATATAAATGTGCTAATAGAAAAGCGTCCAATTTTCGAAAATGCTTCCTGGCTTAAAACCTCAGTGGATGAGGTTGAGGAAAATAACAAATTATTTAACAAACTTTTTATTAAAGAATTTAGTATAGGTAATCCATCACCGATCAAATCTTCAAAATTATACCTTATGTCTGAAACTGCCTGCCGCATTAAGGCAAATAATAAATGGATTAATCAAATGGTTAATCCTAACATAGTCAATAATATCGATTTAACCGGATATCTTAAGAAAGGTGAAAATCAACTCATGTTTGCATTTCCATTTGTTGATGGAAATAAGGCATTCGTGGCAAAAATTGAACTAGACTATTTTAATTCGGATCAACTGGAAATTTTTACCGATAGAACCTGGCTTACGGCTGAATCATATACACTACCGGCACCATGGTCATTGATAAGTAATCTGAATGAGCCTGAAATTGTTACAGGTAAAAAAGTAAAAAGTAATACACTTTAGAATATAAATCAGAATGGACAATATCTATACCTGATGATTATCTCGATGGATTAAAAGACGTTTATCTTCACATTAATTATATTGGAGATAAAGGACGTTGCCGGTTAGGTCATCGTTTGATGTCCGACAACTTTAATAATGGCACATCCTGGCGTATTGCACTCAGTCGTTTAGGTACACTGCTAGAAAATCATAAATTGCAACTTGAATTATTTCCACTAGCACCTGATTATAGAATTTATTTTGAAAAGGTACCTGCTAAAGAGGATGTTGTTAAAACTGCAATCAAGAAGATTGAAGTAATTCCAAAATATGAGACTGTTCTGTCAATTGTCAGTGTTGAAGAAAACTAAAGACAGTCAATTTAAACAAATTATTACTATTGCTGAAAAGGAGAGAGAATTGACCAATGAATCTTATGAGATGAAATACATCTGGTTTATCAGTTTAGTGGCAGCGATGGGTGGTTTACTCTTTGGCTATGATTGGGTCGTTATTGGTGGGGCTAAGCCTTTTTATGAGAAATTTTTTAACCTTACATCATCATTTCAAATTGGTTGGGCTATGAGCAGCGCACTGGCCGGTTGCCTGATCGGGGCTTTGATAGCAGGCGGATTAAGCGATAAGTTTGGTCGAAAAAAACTTTTAATAAGTGCCGGTTTTATGTTCAC
>JARRPN010000241.1:2709-8296 GCA_037382875.1 Calditrichaceae bacterium
CTTTCAGCTGTTGGTACTGCAATGGCATCTACCTTTACTCTATTTGTTATCTATCGACTCATTGGCGGGATTGGTATAGGCATAGCTTCCACACTTTCACCGATGTATATTGCTGAAATATCACCTGCAAAAGTAAGAGGACGTTTTGTTTCCATTAATCAATTGACAATCGTCATTGGTATTTTATTGGCACAAGTTATCAATTGGTTAATCGCCAAACCTGTGCCAGAAAATGCTTCAGCGGAATATATTTTTAGCTCATGGAACGGACAGGTTGGCTGGCGATGGATGTTTGGTGTGGAAACGGTACCGGCACTCTTATTCTTCATCTTAATGTTCCTTGTTCCCGAAAGTCCGCGTTGGTTAATTAAAAATGCAAAAGAGGATAAAGCGAGCAGAATTCTATTCAATATCGGAGGAAAAAATTATGCAAACGAATCATTATTTGAAATAAAGGAAACAATTATTGATGAAATTCAAAAAGTGCATTTTAAAAACTTATTCAAACCTGGTATGACAAAAATTCTCGGCATCGGAATATTCCTGGCGGTATTTCAACAATGGTGCGGTATCAATGTGATTTTTAACTACGCGGAAGAAGTATTTTCCCAGGCTGGTTATGGCGTCAGCGATATTTTATTAAACATAGTCATTACAGGTGCTGTAAATTTGGTGTTTACATTTGTTGCTATTTTCACCGTAGACCGTTGGGGAAGACGTGTACTTATGTTGACTGGCGCGTCCGGATTGGCAGGTATTTATCTGTTGATTGGATTTGGATATTTTACCGGAAGTCAGGGAATTCATATGCTTATATTAGTGGTTACGGCAATTGCTTGTTATGCCATGTCACTAGCACCGATAACCTGGGTGGTCATTTCTGAAATATTTCCAAACCGGATCCGGGGAACAGCCATGTCTATTGCTGTTTCTGCTTTATGGATAGCTTGTTTTATTTTAACTTATACATTTCCATTTTTAAATAGGTCCCTGGGTGCATCCGGAACATTCTGGATTTATTGTACAATATGTGTTTTTGGATTTATCTTCATAAAAAAACAGTTGCCTGAAACCAAAGGAAAAACACTTGAAAAGATTGAACATGAATTTGTAAAATAGTTAAGATAAAAAATGGAGTTACCTTGAAATCAAAGAATATAGTAGAACAGACTTTAAATCACGAACAACCGGATCGAGTACCCGTTGATTTTGGAGGGACGGGCCAAACAGGCATGCATGTGAGCTGCGTGGAAGCCCTAAGAGATTATTATGGTCTGAAAAAAATACCGGTTAAAGTGACTGAACCCTATCAAATGCTGGGAGAAATCGATGATGAACTAATCGAGATTATCGGCATTGATACGAGTCCTGTCGATATCGGTTACACGATGTTTGGTTTCAGAAATGAAAATTGGAAAGAATGGAAAACTCCATGGGGGCAGGTGGTTCTTGTTGCTGGTGAATTCAATACAATTTTAGATGAAAACGGAGACGTCCTGATCTTTCCACAAGGCGATAAATCAGTTCCTCCGCTTAATCCGGAAGACAACACAGAGGAGTTTAACCTGATAAGTAGAGAGGATATTTTACGCTGGAAGTATGTTATTGCAAATATAAAAAATAATGAGAAAGCGCTAATTGGAAATATTGGTGGCACGGCTTTAGGCGACGTAGCAATGGTACCAGCCGTTAATATGAAACACCCTAAAGGTATCAGAGATGTTCAGGAATGGTATATATCAACATTGGTAAGACAGGATTATATTCATGAAATATTTGAAACACAATCCGAAATCGCCATTAAAAATCTAAGCGCATTAAAACCTGTTATTGGGGATGCTTTAGATGTTGTATTTATATGCGGAACTGATTTTGGCACTCAGACTTCATCTTTTTGTTCTGTAGATACCTATGACAAATTGTGGATGCCTTATTATAAAAAGATCAATGACTGGATTCATGAAAACACAAGTTGGAAAACATTTAAACATTGTTGTGGATCGATTAAAGCATTCATTCCATCGTTAATAGAATCAGGATTTGATATATTAAATCCGGTGCAATACAGTGCAGCCAATATGGATAGTCAACAACTGAAAAATGAATTTGGGGATGAAATAACCTTCTGGGGTGGTGGCGTTGATACGCAAAAAATATTACCATTTGGAACGCCTGGAGAAGTCAGGAATGCAGTTTTACAGCAGTGTAAAATTTTTTCTAAAAATGGCGGTTTTGTGTTCAGCTCTGTCCATAATATTCAGGCAAATACACCGATTGAAAATATTGTTGCAATAATTAATGCGCTTAAGGAGTTTAATGGCAGCTGATCTGATTTTATAATTATTCATCTGTTTTGCATGATTCCAATTATTTTTTATGACCATAATAAAATTACTTATTTATTATTCGTATAAAGGTGTAGCTATGAGATTTAAAAATATCAAAATAACATTGGCATTTCTTTCATCATTAACTCTTCTTTTTAATTTGAACTGTTCACAATCAATAAACAAAAACACAATATCCTTAAAAGGAAACTGGTTATTTCAAGCTGATCCGGAAGATATCGGGATCCAGAAAAATTGGTATAAGGTAAAATTAACGGATTATATAATGCTGCCCGGATCGATGAGAGATAATGGCAAAGGGAATGAGCTCTCCCTGCACACAAAATGGACCGGTACCATTTATGACAGCTCCTGGTATTTCCGTCCTGATATGTCAAAATACAGAGAAAAAGGTAATCTAAAGTTTCCTTTCTGGCTAACGCCGAATAAACATTATGTTGGCGTTGCTTGGTACCAGCGTGAATTCGTGATCCCTGAACATTGGCAGGGACAAAAAATTGAATTATTCTTAGAGCGTTCACACTGGGAAACAATCGTCTGGGTAGACAGCATAAAAATAGGAACGCAAAACAGTCTTTCAACACCTCATCGCTATGATTTATCAAAAATTATAAGACCCGGTCGCCATATAATTTCTATTAGAGTAGATAATCGAATTAAAGATATCAATGTTGGTCCGGATTCCCATAGTATTACAGACCATACACAAGGAAACTGGAACGGCATTGTAGGCGATATTTGCCTTAAATCAACGTCACCTGTTTATTTTGATGATATCAAAATATTTCCCAATATTGAACAAAGATCTATAAAGGCTGTTCTTAATCTTGAAAATATTACCGGTAAAGATGTTTCTGCAAAAATAGCACTTAGCTCAAAGTCATTTAATTCAAAAAAAGTTCTCGTCGTTCCACAACTTACCAGGGATATAACGGTAAAAAATGGAAAATCACAGATTGAAATTACATATCCTATGGGTGATACTATTCAACTGTGGGATGAGTTTAATCCTGCGCTTTACCGGTTAACGGCTGTGTTATCCGATGAATTCGGAAATACGGATACCCAGAAAATCCAATTTGGGATGCGATCGTTCTCAATAAATGGGACTCGCTTTGAAATAAATAATCATCCAATTTTTTTAAGAGGCACTGTTGAATGTTGCATCTTTCCCAGAACAGGTTATCCATCGACCGAGGTTGCTTCGTGGGAGCATGTATTTACTGTTTGTAAAAACCATGGCTTAAACCATATGCGCTTTCACTCATGGTGTCCGCCGGAGGCTGCATTTACAGCTGCAGATAAATTGGGATTTTATTTGCATGTTGAAGGTCCAAGCTGGGCAAATCATGGTGTTACACTTGGAGATGGATTACCTATCGATCAATATATTTATGACGAGACGAATCGAATTGTCGATACATACGGTAATCACCCCTCATTTTGTATGATGGCTTACGGCAACGAACCTGCAGGCCGAAATCAGGTAAAATATCTTGGTGCATTTGTCGATTATTGGAAAGCAAAAGATAACCGCAGAGTGTATACCAGTGCCTCAATTGGAAAGAGCTGGCCCCTGGTACCTGAGAGTGAATTCATTGTGCGGTCCGAACCTCGCGGACTTCCATGGAAGGAGCGCCCTCAAAGTATGTTTGATTATTCTTCAAGAATAGAAAATTACAAAATCCCATATGTAGCACATGAAATGGGACAATATTGTGTGTTTCCGAATTTCAAAGAAATAAAAAAATATACCGGTGTTTATAAAGCTAAAAATTTTGAATTATTTCAGGAAGAGTTAGTAAAAAATCATATGGGAAATCAGGCTGAAGACTTTCTAATGGCATCGGGTAAATTACAGGCACTATGCTATAAATCTGAAATTGAGGCCGCTTTGCGGACACCCGGATTAGCTGGTGTCCAGTTACTCAGTCTCAATGATTTTTCAGGACAGGGAACAGCATTGGTTGGCGTATTAGATGCTTTTTGGGATGAAAAAGGATATATATCAGCAAACGAGTTCAGACAATTTTTTGGAGAAACAGTACCATTGGCCCGAATACCAAAATTTGTTTTTCAAAATAATGAAACATTTAATGCAGAACTCGAGGTTGCTCATTTTGGCAGTCAATCGCTTAAAAATATAACAGCCCAATGGAAGGTTACAGATTCTAAAGGCACCATCATTGAACAAGACTTATTGGAGAAGCGGGACATTCCTATAGGTAATTGTATTTCTCTGGGTGAAGTAAACTTATCGCTTTCCCAAATAATAAAAGCTGAAAGGTTGAATTTGGAAGTTTCCGTTGGAAATCATGTTAATCAGTGGAATTTTTGGGTCTATCCGGCTGAACTTCCAACCGAAGACAATAGCGATGTATATTTTTGTAATAAACTGGATGAAAAAGCTGACTCTATTCTTAAAGAAGGCGGGAAAGTATTTCTGCATGCCACAGGAAGTGTTGAACGTGGCAAAGATGTGATTCAGTACTTTAGACCTGTATTTTGGAATACATCATGGTTTAAGATGCGGCCACCGCATACAACGGGAATTTTATGTGATCCTGCACACCCGGTATTTGCAGATTTCCCGACTGAATTTCACAGCAATTTGCAATGGTGGGAAATCCTCGATAGGCAGCAGGTAATGAATATTGAACTATTTCCAGCTGAATTCAGACCGATTGTACAACCCATTGATACATGGTTTTTAAATCGTCGGTTAGCGTTATTATTTGAAGCTCAGGTGGGAAAAGGAAAAATCATCGTCTGCAGCGCTGATCTTCAAAATAATCTTAATGAAAGGCCCGCGGCAAGACAATTAATGCATAGTTTAACAAAATATATGTTATCCAACCAGTTCAATCCCAAGTACAAAGTTGAATATTCAACAATTGAAGAACTATTTGAAAAGAAAGAACGAGCAGGTATAAATTTTTATACAAAACAAGACACAGATGATTTAAAACCGAACGTAAAATAAATTATATCGAACTAATATATGTATGTAATATTTTTCATGAATTTGAATAGAAAGTTGGACACGCAATTACATATTCAGAAATAATTTATCGAAATTTAATAGATATTTTTGTTGTTAAGCACATAAGGTAAGATTTAATTAATGAATGAATAACTCTATCATTAAAATAATTCTGATAAAAATCCGCTGGTATCTCTTTAAAGTACTTTAGTTCGTTGGTAAATCCTGTTCGCTCGATACTTGTTACTTCAAAAAC
>JARRPN010000242.1:0-4063 GCA_037382875.1 Calditrichaceae bacterium
CTCTGTAGCTATTTATTTCACTCAAATTTATATGACTTATAAATCCAGTATTCATAAATATTCGAATCGATGATCACCGGTTGCCAGCGGGAACTATATGCCGCTTTAATAACATGCTGCAGGCAGATGTCCGATCCCGTTGTATTACTGATTACTTTATGAGCCTTTACTTTACCATTTTTATCAATATGCAGGGAAAGCAGAATTTCTCCTTTTGGATTATTTTCGGTTTTTTCCGGAAGTACTTCTAAAATTTGACGCGGTATGTAAGGTAATCCCTCCAACTCATCCGGATTAAATATTTTACCCGGCATATTAAAATCCTGAACTTGCTCAAAATCAATCGGTATATCATCCAGAATCGCTATATCTTCCGATGGTACTGGGATAGCTGGTCTGCTTGGCTGTGGTGGACGTTTGGCTCGATTTTGAACAGTCTGTGGAATATCAATAACATTTATTTGAGGATTGGGTATATCCGGCAACACAAATATGCCGGACAGGAATACAGGATACAGATAGAAGAGGATAAGCAATATAAGCAGACTAAAAACCAAAGATAATTCCAGACGTTTTTTGTATCCGGTTTTATAAATACCTATTTCTTTGGTGATTAAATTTTTCATAATGTTGATAAACTAATCCAACAGTGTTCGCTCAAAACTATATTAATTATTCAAAGATCTTTATATATTCTTTTCCCTTGATGGAAAAGAATACGCCGGTAGGCGCACAGACCAAAAGATCATCGGCTGATTAAAAAATCTTTCTATACCCATAGTACAACTCATGGTTCCAAAAAATGGCATAAAATAAAGAGATTAGAAAAACTTGGCGAAGTGGAACGACCAAAATTCTGACTGTTTGAGTCCTGCTTTATGGACGAGTTTCAGAATTTTAGTAACAGGAGTCGTAGTTTTTCTTTCTATTTATTTTACTGCCTTGATTTTTTTGGTTCTTTTTGTATCAAGACAAAAAGAACATGAAACTATCTTTAGAATATAACTCACTTTAACTTTTTGTCTGGCCCATCTGGCCAGCGGACAGGCCAAAAAGTAATCCCGATAAATCGGGGTCGTCTTTGGCTACGCCAAATTAAGTTTTTTTGAAAAAAATCTTAATTTTTCATCGTCGCTCAATCGATTGAAGATATGTTTTAAATTAAACCAGATCCCATTAAAATCAATAAATAAATGTAAATCTGATTCAAATGCAAACAAAACAATTTTCAATTTCCTTTTGAATTTATCACTGCAATTCTTAAGTTTAACCAGCCGGTACAATGGAATAGAACCCATTCATTATTGAAACCTGGAAATGAAATCATCTTCAAGTTATTTAATATATAACGCTGCAATTTTTTTAATGATCGGATTAAGCCTGAATTATTGTGCAGCTCCCCAAATCAAAAATTCCGAACCTGACATAATCTCCCCAAAAACCGATACGATCAAAACTGTAATTTTAGGCAATGAAAATCTGATTTCAAATTACCTTAATATAATTATACGTAAGAACATCGGTTTACTTACAAACGCCGCCGGAGTAAATTCCAAGCTTGAAAACAGTATTGATATGTTTTTTAATCATCCGCAAATTAAACTGATTAAATTATTCAGTCCGGAACACGGTATTCGCGGTGCGTTTTATGCTGGTGATCTGGTAAATGATGATATCGATACACGAACCGGGCTTAAAATCTATAGCCTGTATGGAAAGAATAGAAAACCTTCCAAAGAAATGCTGGCCGACCTGAATATCATTTTGATTGATCTGCAGGATACCGGCGTTCGCAGTTACACTTATATCTATTCCATGGCAGAAGTGATGAAGGCAGCCGCTCAATATGGTAAGAAAGTATTTGTGCTTGACAGGCCGAATCCTCTTGGCGGCAGGCAGGTTGAGGGCAGTATTCTTGAAAGTGGTTTTGAATCCTTTGTGGGTATGTACCCGATTCCCTACCGTTATGGCATGACCATTGGGGAACTGGCCCGATTGTTTAATAATGAATTTAAAATCAACTGCGACCTGACTATCATCCCGATGAGACACTGGAAACGGGACATGCTCTGGCAGGATACCGGATTAGTATGGGTACCGACCTCACCGCACATTCCAAATGGATTATCCCCTTTTTTTACTTGTATTACAGGACCTATGGGCGAACTGCAGACTGTTTCCAATGGGGTGGGATATACCATTCCGTTTGAACTGATCGGAGCGCCCTGGATCGATGCCTATGAATTGGCTGATGCACTAAACAGTCTGAACTTAACCGGTGTCTATTTCCGCCCGATATTTTATAAGCCCTACTATGCAGTATTCAGCGGCCAAAATTGCCAGGGAGTACAGATTCATTTGATCAATCCCAGGGAATGTAATTTATTCGTAACCGGTTTATACATCATGCAAACGCTGATCAATCTGTACCCGGAACAAAATATCTTCACAAATCAGGATCGGTTGGAAATGTTTAATAAGGTGATGGGCTGTGACTGGATTTTACATGATTTGCAGAACAATATTCCGGTTCATGCCATACAAAATAAGTGGCAGGATAGTTTACAGAAATTTATATCGATCAGAGAGCAATATTTAATTTACTGATATAGGAAACTTATATGCCAGAAACAAAAGTAAGTGTTATCTTCCATCATGACAAGAATAATGATACTAACGTAGCGGATACCTTAAAATCAATTTACAATCAAACCTGTTCGGAAATCGAAGTATTCATTCTAAGCAATCCTGATATTGAATTACCGGAAAAGTTAATTGCTGATATAAATAAAAATCACATGCCTACCCGGATTATTACAGATTCAAACGATTCCTTGGGCGGTTACTTAAATTCGGTCTTTTCTTCAATCAGCAGTGATTATATCCTTTATATCAATAACCCCGGTTCAACCGTCTTATTAAAACAAAGTGCGGTGGATTTGTTTCTGCTGGCCTGTCAGCGTAATGCCAATACAGGTATGGTTTACGCTGATTATGAACTGCAGGAAGAGAACGGGATAAAAGACATTCATTTATTAAAACATCATATCGGCAGGGTGCGCGATAATCAGGACTATGGCTGGGTATATCTTTTCAGTCGCGAAGCTCTGGAAGCATGTGGCTGGGCAGACGAAAATCTGCTATTTAATACTTTGTATGATTTACGCCTGAAACTCTCTGAAAAATATAAACTCATTCACATTGCTAATCGCTATGCCGGATCGCTGTACCAGGTTATAGCTATGGGCCGGACACATAATGTGTTTGATTATTTACTTGCCGGACGTGACAGCCAGATCGAAGCAGAAAATGTACTCACCGAACATTTGAAGAGGATCGGTGCCTATTTAAAGCCGGGATCCAATTACCATAGCCGACCCGACATGGATAATGATAATGAATTAATTGCATCCATCATCATTCCTGTTAATAACCGGCCGGAGTTCATTGGGACAGCTATCGAAAGTGTACAGGCGCAAACAATTAAACAAATCGAAGTCATTGTAGTGGTCAATGGCGGACTGGATGATCCAACCGCCGATGAAGTCAAACGGTATATGCCCGGCGGCGATAAATACGATGCCGGTAAACCAGCCGTACAATTGCTGGTGCATGATATCAACAACCTTGGACTTTGTTTAAATATGGGGGCAAAAGCAGCAAAAGGTACTTACTATGTTCAGCTTGATTCTGACGACCGTTTAAAACCGGATGCCGTTGAGAAAATATTAATGGTTTATAACAGTGACCCTAAAATCGGCATGGTAATCGGTTCATATGAGGTCTGGGAAAAGGACGATGCCGACAATTATTCCCGGATGGAGGAACTGCCGGTCGTAACCCATGATGAATGGACTGAAGATAATGGACGTAATAATTTATTGCGAATCAATGGCGCCGGGGCTCCCCGATCGTTGCCTATCGCCTTGATCAGACAAATCAAATTTAGTGTAAACGACGAACCGTATGCCCGCAATTACGGTGAAGACTATAATATGGTTCTGGAAGTCAGTGAGCATTATCGGATTGGCCGGGTATGGGATGCTATATATGAAGTCGTTCG
>JARRPN010000243.1:0-4063 GCA_037382875.1 Calditrichaceae bacterium
AGGCGATGTATTTAATGGTGAAAAATGTGCCATTGTTGCTCCGGTTGATACTGCCTATGGGGTTGCGCGTATTCATGATTCACTAATGGATTACAAAGAACCCGGAATAGAAATTTCTGTCTTCCGTAATTTGGAAGAAGCTCAAGACTGGTTGAATATTAAGCTGCCGGAAAATATTAAATTAAAGATATAATTAATTCTCTTTTTATTTCTGATCTTACTATTTTTTTCTTTTTTGTTAATAACACACAACTTTCAATAATTTTTTACATTTGTCATTCATCACTGCAAATTTTTTAAATTACTATATACTTCCGAACTAGTAATAATTAATATAAAGTCTAACAAGGATGTTATAAGGTTTAATACACTCTTAGTGGGGGTATTATGAAAATACGAATTTTTAATTTTTTGATGCTTTGTTTTATTTTAAGCTCTTCTGTATTGACAGCACAAATTCAGAATGGCGATGGTTTGACCGGTTATTATTATCAAAACTTTGATACAACCGGTGGAATTATTCACTTTGAAAATTTAAACCTTGCCTTCAGCAGAATTGATACGACATTTGATCTATGGGATGGAAGTGCATACTACGGATGGAATCCCGTTAGCGGATGGACCAATCATTATAGCGTTCATTGGATAGGTTATATCTATATTGAAGATCCAGGACAATATGGATTTGGGACTATATCAGATGATGGTTCTCAGGTATTTATCGATAGCGCATTGATTGTTGATAATTCCGAATTACAATGGTATGATTGGGAAGATAACATCAGCGAAGGAGATCCAGATGATACGACGGCAGCTTCATTCCCACCCCTCGTCTTAGAAACAGGTTTTCACTCCATCAGTGTGAGATTTTATGAAAATGCTTCTTATGATGGCATTGAATTATGGTGGTTAAAACCGGGTGTTGATTCATCAGATATACCATATTATGGTACAAATTTTCATGGGACAGCTCCTACCTATAATCCAAATACAAATTGGGAATTAGTGCCAAAATCAGTGTTATTCACGGAAATCGATACATCGGCTGTGTCAATTGGTTATCCTGATCAAAATCAGTTTCCCGATAAAATTCAATTATATCAAAACTATCCCAATCCATTCAATCCCAAAACAACAATCCAGTATTCCATAGGGGCGAATCATGATTCGCCTTTACAGCATATAGATTTATCCATATTTAATATTCTAGGACAAAAAGTCTGTACGTTAATATCTGGTAAAAAGGCAGCAGGAACCTATATGGTTACTTGGGATGCAGCCAGATATCCTGGCGGTGTATATTTTTATAAATTATCCACCGGTAGCGGATATGAACAAACAAAAAAACTGATTTTATTGAAATAATCATAAACGTTTTCAAAAATACGTTTGATTACATTTTATTTTTTACTATTTTTTTATTCCTGAAAGATGGATCAAAATATAAATATATAATCACAACTCATATCAGGATGAGACATGATCAATTTGACTATTTCTGAAATTATTAAGGATAAGATTAGCGGAATTAAATTCGGCTTGCTTTTAGCAAAACAGGTACAAGTTATTAAGAATGATTCTAATTTTGAAAATGATTTATCTAATTTAGTCACTGAGTTAAAAAGTAAATTTGCTAACCGGATGCCTTCCGATGATAATATCGTCGGTCATGTTCGCCGTATGTATCGCCGGATTGGCTGGGAACCGACACAATATCGTCCATCCTCGGAAGCTCTTATTCGCAGAATACTAAAAGATAAAGGATTGTATCGCATTAACAATTTAGTTGATTATGGTAATCTCGTTTCTGCACGCTATCATCTTTCAATGGGTCTTTATGACATAGACAAAATTAATGGTGATCCTGTTTTTGATGTAGGCCAGCAAGGTGAAAGTTATCAGGGAATCAGCAAGGATAAAATTAGAGCAGAGGGTAAATTAATTCTTCGTGACGATATGGGTATATTTGGAAATCCAACGGCTGATTCAATGCGAACATCAATTACAAAAGAAACTCATTCCGCTCTGGCAATATTTTTCTGCCCGCCGGAAGTAAGTGATTCGTATTTACTAGAAGTCTTAAATTCTCTGAATAACTATTATCAACGATCATGCCCCGAGTCTGAAATAAGTCAGTCAATTTTAAAATAAAAAACGCAGGCCGAAAAGATCAACCCGCGTTAAATATAAGTCTAACTCATTAACTGACTTTATTTTAATAGAATCATTTTATTTTGCTTTTGGAATATAATTTTTTCCGATTCTTTATTTTTGACAACAAGACTGTAAATATAGATACCACTGGAGAGTGGAATGTTCTTACTACTCTTGCTATCCCATGTGACCTTATAAACTCCCGGCAATTGAAATTGTGAAACCAGCGTTGATACTTTTTGACCCAAAATATTATAAATAGATAGATCGATATATTGTAAAGGCATATCATGATGCGCCCCTACAGTGTATAAAATTGTTGTGTTGGGATTAAAAGGATTTGGGTAGTTCTGTTCTAGACTATAGTGTTCCGGTAGATTTACCAATGTCTCATTAATATCTGTTGGTCGATTCAGAATTATTGTATCCAGTTCTCCTGTATGCCGGAAATTGAAATATGGTTGTGATGCAAAAAGCATAAAGTTATCAGTATATTTCGCTCCTAAATCCCAATAATGTAGTAGATTGCCATGATCTACAAATAATAAATCCAAATCACCATTGTAATCGACATCAGCAATAAGCGGGGATTGCCCTCGTATCTCATCGTTCCAGGAATTTACTGGAAATCCAATAATTTCCTTAGCTGTCATGCTATTCAATGCATGAATGTAGCCATCCTGTGTAACAAAAACTATTTCATATGTATCATCCTGATTCAGATCGCCTATTACAGGGCAACTATTTACACTTAAATCCCTATGTTGTTCATCAAAAAAATCATCACCATTATTAACAGCTACTGGCCAGTTATTGAGTTCTTCTCCGGTATGCTTAAAAACATAAGCCGAGTCCCGACCTATATAGACGATTTCCAGCTGTGGATCTGAAGAATCCAGATTAGCCATGATCGCCGGTGAACCGTAATACCACATATTTGAAGCCGATACATTTAAACCGGTTTCCCAACCTGATAGTGGTTCACCCAGATAATTTAAAAGATATAATCTGTCCATATTTATTGAAGCCAGTGCCATTTCTAAATTGCCATCTCTATTTATATCTGCAAGACTTAGCGGAACATTTAACATGCCCGGAAACGATTTAATCCATTCAGGCTCAGCAGACTGATTCGGTTTAAATGCATATATTTTACCTTCAATAGTTGGCACAATTACACTAATGATGCCTTCACCAGTCATATCTGCTGCAACTGGCATACCTAATGAAGCAGTTCCTTCAAAAAGATAACCCTGTTCCGTCCATCCCGGGAAAACGATCCAATCCGTGCCCGAGCTTTGCCATATATTCAATCGACTATTCTTTGGCTCAATGGGGGATTCATTTCCATGTGACAAAATAATAATATCATCATAACTATCATGATCAAGATCTTTTAAAACAGGTGAGGAAGGCTGATGGTAATTCAATGAAAGTGTTTCAATTACATTTCCATTTAGAGGATCAATAATATAGACATAATTATTTTCAGTTCGTTTTTCATATGCACTTACAACGATTTCCATGTCATCTGAACCGTAAACATTTCCGATTGCCGGTTTATTCATATAACCTTTCAAGTTATCAATAGATCTTATAAGATCGCCCTCACAATTATAAATCTTCAAAATGCCATGTCCACCGGCTACAATAATTTCCTGTTTCTTATCATTATCAAAATCATAAACAGCAAGACCGTTATTATCAGCGCCTATGGCTTTTTCTCCAATATCGATTGGAAAATTCACTTTATTTTTTACGGCTGGCCAGGCTGATATGGTATCTGATGCAAAAGCACTCATATTGTATGATGAATCGATTGCCTGAATCATGTATTGATATACCTTGCCATTCTTTATACTATTATCGGCAAAAAAACCGGCACTGCTAATTAATGCCTTGTTTACTA
>JARRPN010000244.1:0-4058 GCA_037382875.1 Calditrichaceae bacterium
TTTATTATCTCAATCTAAGACAGATGAGGCAAAAGATAAACTGGATAAGACCGGCGATAAGACCTCTACGACTGATAAAAAATCTTCGGATGATGATGATGAAAGTGAGGAAAGTTTTGGTTCTGAGGTTGCAGGATTCTTTTTTGGCCTTTTTCTTAAAGGATTTGGTGGTATATTTTTTAATATACCCCTTGGTGAGGATTTTCCAACTCAAAATATTTACTATTATAAATATCCATATTCTTCTGCGGATAATAACAGCTTCAGAAATGCGGACAGTGGTGGCTCAGTGCTTACACAAACCAGTTTTTCACTGGGCAGAAGTTTTGAGGATCCATTCAATTCCTATGCGCTGGCTTCCAATTTAAATTTTTATGGCTGGGCACTCAAAATAAAATATCGATTTGTTGATGAATTCAATGCCTCGAATACATTGCAATATTTTTCAGGAAAACTGGAACGAAAATCAAGGGCATTCAATAATATGGATATGGGAGATGGACTGGGTGTAGATAAAATAAAAATAGGAAATGATAATTATACGGGTCTATCTTTGGGATATAATCTTGATATATTCTTCAAATACAATTTCTCATTAAATTTTAATCCAAATGTCATGTTTTATAACGGAGAAACCATTCCGGATTTTATTACAAGTGTCAATTATCATAAAAAGAAATATTATTTTGGCCTTGAATATGAACGATTAAATATAATTGGTGTGGTTTTCAATAGTCTATCATTTCGATCAGGTTTATATTTCTGATTATGATCTCATTGGTTTGTAACTAATTGTCAGGATGTTTAATTTACACCTGCCTGATTTATATAAGTGTTGCAGATATTATTTTTCAGAATTAAATCAGAACGTCATATTTTGAGGTCAATACTATGTTTGAATGGATATTAAGCCCCGAAGCATGGCTGGCTTTGACTACCTTAACAGCCCTGGAAATAATTCTTGGAATTGATAACATTATTTTTATAACGATTCTTGTCGGTCGTCTACCCAAAGACAGGCGAAAATTTGCACGGCGTACCGGACTCGTTCTGGCTATGCTGACGCGCCTGGCTCTGCTTTTTTGTATTGCCTGGGTAGTAACATTAAAAGAACCATGGTTCACTATTTTGTCCCAGGAAATATCGGGCAAAGACATTATTATGATAGGCGGCGGACTGTTTCTAATAGCAAAAGCAACTCATGAAATACATATGAGTCTCGAAGGAACAGAAGAAAAAAGATCAGTAGCCAAGGTGATGAAGCTTAGTACTATTCTAATACAAATTTCCTTACTGGATATTATTTTTTCACTAGATTCTGTAATAACCGCAGTAGGTTTAGCTCAGCATATTTCAATAATGGCGATAGCGATTGTAATTTCTGTGTTGATAATGATGTTTGCTGCAGAAGGCATTGGTAAATTTGTAGACTCGCATCCGACGATCAAAATGTTAGCTCTGTCATTTTTAATTATGGTTGGTTTTACATTGATTGCCGAAGGCTTTGACGTGCACGTGCCTAAAGGTTATATCTATTTTGCCATGCTATTTTCAGTCGGGGTTGAGATGCTGAATTTAAAGGTACGTAAAAAGCAGGCCGCACTTGTTTTGCATAAGAAGATTTAAAGCGGCTAATCTGCTTATAAATAAGATTGGATATTTTGGATTTAATGTTTTGAAAGAAAATAAAATATCAGAGGTGTCATGAGAAATATTTTTACTTCATTTGGATAAATGCTTTTTCTTTTTACAATCTCATTTGCTCAATCCGGTCCTGTGCAAATTAAGATTGATATCCAAAAGGAAATTGGTAATTTACAGCCTTTTTGGACTTATTTCGGTTATGACGAACCGAATTTTACTTATATGCCCGATGGTCGCAAGCTGCTCACGGAAATCAGCGGTCTTAGTCGCCGGCCTGTTTTTGTGCGTACGCATAACTTGCTGACAACAGAAGAAGGCAGTCCCACACTGAAATGGGGTTTTACTAATGCCTATACGGAAGACGAGGCAGGCAATCCGATTTATAACTGGACGTTGATGGACAGCATTATTGACCGGTACATCGAAAGTGGTATGAAACCATTGATGGAAATCGGTTTTATGCCCAAAGCTCTATCCACAAATCCTGAACCGTATCAGCATAGCTGGAGTGATAAAGGCCCCTTCTGGACCGGTTGGACCTATCCGCCAAAAGACTACAATAAATGGGCTGAGCTGGTTTATAATTGGGTGCTGCATTCCATTGAACGTTATGGAAAGCAAGAGGTCACAACCTGGTTGTGGCAGGTCTGGAACGAACCCAACATTGGTTACTGGTCCGGTACTTTTGAGGAATATTTAAAATTGTATGATTATGCTGTTGACGCAGTAAAACGGGCTTGTCCGGAATGTGTGGTCGGTGGACCACATACAACCAATCCTGATGATCAAAAGGCTAATGATTATCTGGTTGGCTTCCTGGAACATTGTCTGAATGGAACGAACTATGCTACAGGCGAAAAAGGCAGTCCTCTGCAATTTGTGGCTTTCCATGCTAAAGGGAATCCGCAGTTGGTAGATGGTCACATCCAGATGAATATGGGTACACAACTGCAGGCAATTGCAGCTGGTTTCCAAGCCGTGAATTCTTTTCCGGAGCTGCGTGATATCCCTGTAATTATTGGAGAGTGTGATCCCGAAGGTTGTGCCGCATGTTCGGGAGAACGTGAACCCCGTTATGGTTATCGTAACGGCACTATGTATCCCAGCTATACAGCATCTTCATTCGCAAAGATTTACGAGTTGATGGATAAATATAAGATTAATCTTCGTGGTGTTTTGACCTGGGCATTTGAATTTGAAGATCAGCCTTGGTTTGCCGGTTTCCGTGACCTGGCAACCCATGGTGTGGATAAACCGATACTCAATGTTTTTCGAATGTTTGGTTTGATGCAGGGAGTCCGGCTCAATGTAAATGCATCTTCCGGCTTATCTGCTGGAGAGGTAATAGAGTCTGGCGTCCGAAAACAACCCGATATTAATGCATTGGCAACAAAAGATGAAAATTCAATAATGATTATGATCTGGAATTACCATGATTATGATCAGCCAGATTCTGCTGCTGAAATTTTGTTAACTATCCGAGGTCTGGAAAATAAACGATTGCTTTTACATCACTATCGGGTTGATCAAAATTATAGCAATTCCTATGAGGTATGGAAGAAAATGGGGTCACCCCAACAGCCAACACCGCAACAATATGCCAAATTGGAATCAGCGGGACAATTACAACTTTTTACTTCGCCCAAATGGATAACTGCCGAAGAAGGCGAAATCCAACTTGAATTTGTATTACCGAGGCAAGGTGTTTCTTTACTAAAATTAAGCCACTAATTTTAGTTTGATGAAAATGATATTCTATCTGTGATTACAATTAAGAATGGATTATCTGTCACATTAAAGAATCATTTGAACTAGAGATTGAAGGATTTGAATGTTATCAGATTTGATAATATCGATATATGGCAAATTGCATTGTAAACAGTTTTTGCTATATTTATGTATTGGTATAATGATGGTTGAAATTAGATTAATAAAATGAAAAAGCATATTAATAGGAATAAAAAATGAAAACAAACCGGCGGGAATTCATAAAAACCTTTGGGAAAGTTGGGGCAGCGGCAATTGCTTTCCCGAACCTAATAGATTTAAGCCTAAAATCTCAAAAAAATTTAATTTTTATCATTGTTGATGATTTACGTCCTCAACTGGGATGCTATGGAAATGCACTTCCACTTCATGGTCAGCAGCTTATTAAGACGCCAAACATTGACCGACTCGCTAATGAGGGGATCTTATTTGAACGTGCTTATTGCGCTGTTCCGGTTTGCGGCGCTTCTCGTTTAAGCATGTTAACCGGCTCACGGCCATACAAAGAACCAGAAAATCCTTATGGCCGGCATTGGGCATATTATTCAAGGCTGGACGATGCGGCACAGCTGGAACCCGCTGGTCTTAATCATCCCGGCAACAGTGTAACCATGCCCCAGCATTTTAAAAACAATGGATACAAGACG
>JARRPN010000244.1:4121-6231 GCA_037382875.1 Calditrichaceae bacterium
AATTAAAATTGCCTCAGGCATCGTGGCATGAAATTCCTGCTTATGAAATAGGAACTGGTGAAAAAGATGATAATTATTATGTGGATGGCAGAACTACGAACTATGTCATTGATAAACTGGAAGAGTTGAAAAACGATAAATTCTTTTATGGTGTGGGGTATGCCCGTCCGCATTTACCATTTTATTGTCCTAAAAAATATTGGGACATGTATCCAGAAAATGAGATTGATCTGCCTCCAAATTTTACGCCTGCTGTGAATGCCCCTCCGCAATCCATGCATAATTTTGGTGAGCTTCGAAATTATACGGAAGTGGAATATAGGGATTCAACAGAAGAATATGTTTCCGATGAATATGCTAAAAAGTTGATCCGTGGTTATTACGCTTGTACCAGTTATGTGGATGCACAGATAGGCCGTTTAATTGATAAATTAAAAAACACACAGGATAATAATGGTACCAGTCTCTATGATAAGACGACCATTGTATTAATCGGGGATCATGGCTGGAATTTAGCAGAACACAATCTTTGGTGTAAACATGCCAATTACAATACTTCTATTCAGTCTCCACTAATTATCCGAGATCCGGAAATTGAAGGTGGCAAACAGAGTCCTGCACTCGTGGAATATGTTGATCTCTACCCAACTTTCTGTGATTTAACCGGTTTAAAAAGACCGGAATCAACCACTGACAATGATGGTTCTAAATTTAACTTGCATGGTACAAGCCTTGTCCCTTTGATGAAGAATCCTGACAAAAAATGGAAACAGGCTGTTTTTAGCCGTTACCATTTTGGAGATACTATCCGGACAGACCGATACACTTATACAGAATATGTGGATGATAATGACAATGTGGTTGGCCGAATGTTGTATGACCATTTAAAAGATCCGCATGAAAATTACAATATTGCTGATATCAATCCGGAACTGGTATCAGCATTAAGTATATTGCTTGGCAAAGGTGCTGTTGGCAAACGAAATGCATGGCGGCGTTTTGTAGATGAGTCAAATAAGAATGCACCTGTTTTAAAAGACTTGAATCTTCCACTACCTGTCTATCCGGCTGATAACTATCCAGGAAACGGAATAGGGCGAGTTTAGTAATAACGGATTTATTTCATGTCTAAAAACATTTCCCCGTTTCATGTAATGGCCAAACCTACAGGGGCCATTTGCAATCTTGATTGTGATTATTGCTTTTATCTTGAAAAGGAAAACCTCTATCCGCGCAAATCCGATTTCCGGATGAACAGGGAGGTCCTGGAATCATATATCAGGCAATATATTAAAGCGCAACCCGGTGATCATGTAAGTTTTGCCTGGCAGGGCGGCGAACCAACGTTGCTGGGCGTAGATTTTTTCAAAAGGGTAGTTGAATTAGAGAAAAAGTATGCCGAGGGAAAAACGATTGAAAATGCGTTTCAGACAAATGGTGTTCTTATCAATGATGAATGGGGTGAATTTTTTAATGAAAATAAATTTCTGATCGGGATTTCTATTGATGGACCAGAGAAATTCCATAATCGATACCGGGTTAACAAGGGTCGAAAAGGCAGTTTTAAACAGGTTATGAACGGCCTGGAAATTCTAAAAAAACATGAGGTGGAATATAATACGCTCACAGTGGTCCAGAACCATAATTCTCAATACCCATTGGAAATCTATCATTTCTTAAAAGAAATCGGCAGCCGTTTTATACAATTTATTCCAATCGTAGAACGAATTAGTGAATTGGATACCAGCGATGGTCTAAAATTGATTTCACCCGACTCGAAAAGTAAAGCTAATGTCACGGAATGGTCAGTAGAGCCTGAACTGTACGGAATCTTTTTAAGTGAAATATTTGATGAATGGGTTCATTCTGATGTGGGTAAGTACTATGTTCAGATTTTTGATGTAGCCCTTGAAGCATGGCTTGGTTTAAATCCAAATCTCTGTGTCTTCAGCGAAACCTGTGGTAATGCTATGGCGATTGAGCATAATGGCGATTTATATTCCTGTGATCATTATGTCTACCCGGAAAATAAGTTGGGTAATATTCTCGACGATGCAATGGTTAGTTTAGTTAACAGTAAGCAGCAAGTAAATTTTGGAATGGCTAAAAA
>JARRPN010000244.1:6304-12758 GCA_037382875.1 Calditrichaceae bacterium
TAACTGTGAAATGCGTTTTGTTTGTAACGGAGAATGTCCTAAGCACCGCTTTACAAATACGCCGGATGGAGAAAGCGGTTTAAATTATCTGTGCGCCGGGTACAAACATTTTTTTCACCATATCGATCCATATATGCGTTTTATGGCTAACGAATTACAATATCAGCGCCCACCTGCAAATGTAATGGAATGGACTAAGGAGAAAGATAAAGGATTTCCATCATTTAAACTGGGACCTAATGATCCATGTCCATGCGGAAGTGGGAAAAAACTGAAATTATGTTGCGGAAAGAATAAAGAATGAAATTTAAAGGAATAATTTTTGACCTTGATGGCACACTGGTAAATTCACTTGAGGATATAGCCGATTCAATGAATGCGGTACTTCAAAAATTCAAATATCCAACGCATGATGTGCAGATTTATAAACAATTTGTCGGGCATGGCATTAGAAATCTAATAGTTAGAGCATTACCTGAAAAGAGCAGAGATATGGATAATATTGAACGATGCCAAAATTTGATGATAGATATCTATCGTGAAAACTGTCTTAATAAAACCAGACCGTATGAGGGTATAAAAGAATTACTGGATGAGCTGGTTTCCCGCCGTATAAAATTAGCTGTATTATCCAATAAGACTGATGAGTTTACGAAACATATTGTACCTTCGTTACTGCCAAACTGGAAATTTGAAGCGGTCATAGGTTTAAGCAATGAAGCACATAAAAAACCTAATCCTCTAATCGCTTTACAAATAAGCAAAAATTTTAATTTAAATCCTGATGAGATTGTCTATGTGGGTGACAGTGCCGTTGATATGCAGACGGCAGACAATGCCGGTATGTATGCAGTGGGTGTGCTATGGGGTTTCCAGGGGAAGGATGAAATATTGTCGAATGGTGCAAAGGAATTGTTAAATCATCCATTGGATTTGTTGAAGATTTTTGAACATTAGAATTTCCTAATGCTTTCATCAGGTTGTCCCTGTTTCGTCATTCCCGCAAAGGCGGGAATCTAGAATGGATTCCGGATATTCGCCA
The DNA here is from genome assembly GCA_037382875.1 of Calditrichaceae bacterium. Taxonomy (GTDB): domain Bacteria; phylum Calditrichota; class Calditrichia; order Calditrichales; family Calditrichaceae; genus JAFGKZ01. The sequence continues at coordinate 7,347 of JARRPN010000244.1, forward strand.
ATCAACGAATTCCGGAATGACAAATTGTTATCTTGCAACATGCTGAGAGATAGTTCATTACTATTGGAATACAATCATGCGAATACAGTTTAATAAAAAATTTCTGATACCGTTTTTATCAATATTCCTAATTGAAGTCATGATAGCAGCATTTGTACATGACTCATTTATCCGACCCATATTTGGTGATGTGCTGGTAGTTATTTTGGTATACTTTTTTGTAAGAATGGTAACCAATATTGATCATATTCCTGCGATCATAGGTGTATTCATTTTTGCATGTATTGTAGAGTTTGGCCAATATTTCAAACTTATTAATTATTTACAGCTGCAGGACAATTCCTTAGCACGTACGGTTTTGGGAACAACCTTTAATGTTACGGATTTTTTTGCCTATCTCGCAGGTGCATTAATTCTATTTTTATCACCTGTTGTGTTTAGTATTATTAAGAGAAAATTCTTTAACCAGACATAGAGTATTAATCATTTTGGTTAATTAACATATTTTCATCACTTTTCACTCATTTTAAATTCATCTATTTCTCACAGGAATCATGAATCTTATTCATTTATTCTGAGTAGCAAACAATTATATTTTTATTTATTGATTTTACATCTTTAAATGAATTGTCTCTCAGTTCGAGTAGATAAGGAGTATTCTATTGTTTGTAAAATTCATTCTTCCCGCCCTTACCGAGGCAAAAAGTATTTACTGGCGTTCAATTAAATATTCATTATTCCCACCTCTTGGCCTGGCCACTCTGGCATCCTATCTCGATGAGCAGGATGAGGCTGTCATCGAAGATGAGCATGTTGAATCCATCAACTTAGATGACCAACCGGATATCTGCGCGATACAAACCTATATCACCTCGGCTTACCGTTCTTATAAAATTGCTCAACGATATAAAGGTAAAGGATCTTATATCGTTATGGGTGGACTGCATGCTACGGCTGTTCCGGATGAAGTATTGCAACATGCGGATACGGTCTTCATAGGCCCGGCTGAACATTCCTGGCCGCAATTTCTTTCCGATTTTAAAAAAGGTGTTCAGAAAAAAATCTATAGATCGAATCAACGCACATTAACGGACACGCCTTTGCCCAGAAGAGATTTAATTAAGAGCCATTTATACCTGGTGCCGAATTCAATTGTTGTTTCCAGGGGATGTCCGCATCATTGTGATTTTTGTTATAAGGATAATTTCTACCAGGGTGGTAAGTCGTTCTATGTAAAATGCATCGATCAGATACTGGAAGAGATAGACACATTCAGGGGAAGGCATCTTTTCTTTCTAGATGATCATCTTTTTGGAAACCGGAAATTTGCTACAGAATTATTCAATGCATTGCAGGGGATGAATAAGGTTTGGCAGGCTGCGGGTACCGTAGCCTCAGTTAATGATGATGAGTTATTTACGGCTGCTGTAAAATCCGGTTTAAGCAGTTTATTTATAGGATTTGAAACCCTTGCTATTGAGAATCTTAAATCCCATAATAAACTTCAGAATATAAATTCTGATTACGACAAAGCCATATGGTCATTACATAGTAATGGCGTTATGGTTAACGGTAGTTTTATTTTTGGAATGGATCATGACAATATATCCGTTTTTGAAAGAACGGTAGATTGGGCAGTCAATCGAAGTATTGAAACGGCAACATTTCATATATTAACCCCATATCCCGGTACGCGACTGTATCAAAAACTGGTGAAGGAAAATCGAATTATCTCTAAAAACTGGAATTTATATGATACAAGACACACTGTGTTTCTTCCCAAGAACATGACACCCATAGAACTAGAGCAGGGTTATAAACTGGCATACAAACAATTTTACAGCTGGTCAAACATATTTAAAAGCGTCAGCAGTAAAGATGATTTTAGGTTTAAATTACGACATTTGCTATATACATCAGGCTGGAAAAAGTTCGAAAAGTTCTGGGAGCTTCTCATTCGTAAACAACACGTCTATAATATGATTCCACTCCTGGAAAAATTATTATCGCATCAGGTAAACACGGATAGTCAGAAAAAAGATTTCATTGAGTTAGCAGATAGTATATACTCAAAAACAGCTTGATGAGCAGATGAATATTCCTGATCTCTAAAATAAAATTTAGAAAATATTATGAAATGTCCGGTTCCGCATGGTGCGGGCAAGGGGACTTCCAACAAAGACTGGTGGCCGAATCAGTTAAATCTTAAAATTCTGCATCAGCATTCATCTTTGTCCGATCCGATGGACGAGGATTTCAATTACGCAGAAGAATTTAAAAAGCTGGACCTGGACGCGGTTAAAAAGGATCTTTATAAGTTAATGACTGATTCTCAGGACTGGTGGCCGGCGGATTATGGTCCTTACGGTGGACTGTTTATCCGTATGGCATGGCACAGTGCCGGTACCTACCGTACCGGGGATGGCCGCGGTGGAGCGGGAACGGGTAATCAGCGATTTGCCCCACTTAACAGCTGGCCGGATAATGTAAACCTGGACAAGGCAAGATTTCTATTGTTGCCAATCAAACAAAAATACGGCCGTAAACTATCCTGGGCTGATCTGATGATCCTGGCCGGTAATTGCGCTCTTGAATCGATGGGTTTCAAGACGTTTGGCTTCGGCGGCGGACGTGAGGATATCTGGGCACCCGAAGAAGATGTTTATTGGGGTGCTGAATCCGAATGGCTGGCTACCAGTGACGAACCCAACAGCCGTTACAGTGGTGAGCGTGATCTTGAGAATCCGCTGGCAGCTGTACAAATGGGTCTGATCTATGTAAATCCGGAAGGTCCGGATGGCGAACCTGATCCTTTGAAATCAGCCGTCGATATTCGCGAAACCTTTGCCCGTATGGCTATGAACGATGAAGAGACGGTTGCGCTGACAGCCGGTGGCCATACCTTTGGTAAAACCCACGGTGCCGGTGATGCTGGTCTTCTTGGTCCTGAACCGGAAGCGGCCGGAATTGAGGAACAGGGTCTTGGCTGGAAGAGCAGTTTTAAAACAGGCAAAGGGGATGATACGATCACCAGTGGTCTTGAAGGCGCGTGGACATCGAATCCTATCAAGTGGGATATGGGTTATTTCGATATGTTGTTCGGCTATGAGTGGGAACTGGTTAAAAGTCCTGCCGGGGCGTGGCAATGGCAGCCTAAGGATGTAAAAGAGGAAGATATGGCGCCGGCTGCCCACGATCCGTCCAAAAAAGTAACAACCATTATGACTACTGCGGATATGGCCATGCGCATGGATCCGGCTTATGAAAAGATATCCAGACGCTTCCATAAGAATCCGGATGAGTTTGCCGATGCCTTTGCCCGTGCCTGGTTCAAGTTAACTCACCGCGATATGGGACCCAAATCCCGTTATCTTGGACCGGAAGTACCAAAAGAAGAATTGATCTGGCAGGATCCCATCCCTGAAGTGGATCATAAATTAATTGATGATAAAGATGTTGCTTCTCTTAAAAATAAAATCCTGTCGTCAGGATTATCAATATCACAACTGGTATCTACTGCATGGGCGTCCGCTTCTACTTTCCGCGGTTCGGATAAACGCGGCGGCGCTAACGGAGCCCGCATTCGTCTGGCACCGCAGAAGGACTGGGAAGTCAATCAACCAGCTCAGTTGAAAAAAGTGCTGGAAACTCTTGAAAAAATCCAGAAGGAATTTAATGGGGCAGAGTCTGGTGGAAAGAAAGTGTCGTTGGCTGACCTGATTGTGCTTGGCGGATGTGCAGCGGTTGAGAAGGCGGCTAAAGATGCCGGACAGAACGTGACTGTTCCTTTTGCACCCGGGCGCACGGATGCATCTCAGGAGCAGACTGATGTGGATGCCTTTGAAGTGCTGGAACCAGCTGCTGACGGATTCCGTAATTACCAAAAAATGAAATATTCAATATCTGCTGAAGAGTTGCTTATTGATAAAGCACAATTGCTGACACTGACCGCTCCCGAAATGACGGTTCTGGTTGGCGGTATGCGCGTGTTGAATGCTAACTATGATCAATCCAAACATGGTGTTTTTACAAATACACCCGGCAAGTTAACCAACGATTTCTTCGTGAATCTGCTTGATTTGGGCACTACATGGAAAGCAACTTCGCAGGATGAAGATGTTTTTGAAGGCCGTGATCGCAAAACAGGTAAAGTGAAATGGACGGGCACTCGTGTTGACCTGATCTTCGGTTCGAATTCACAACTGCGCGCTTTGGCGGAAGTTTATGGCAGTTCGGATTCACAGGAAAAATTCATTAAAGACTTTGTAAAAGTATGGAACAAGGTTATGAATCTGGATCGCTTTGACCTCGCCTGATATAAAAGTCAAGAAGACTAGATAAAATAAATATAAGCGGCGTTTCACTTTGTACTGAAGCGCCGTTTTTTCTTTTTAAGTCACAATGTTTAACATCTTATTTGCCTTAATTTGTTACAATTTTTACTGAAGGTCGGTTTGAAAAAACGTTCTGTACAGTAATTATTGTTTAGACAGATTATTGCCCTTTTCGTTCCGTCAGGGCGGAATAACTCGCTCAGGAATCTACAATTGTAAAAAATATTCAACTCGGACAGATCCAGCTGGCTAGTGCTGGACAGGAAATTCACCGTTTAGAGCTTAACCAAAATTAGAAAAGAAAGATAATGAATCGTTTAACATATTATTTATTACGTTCTTTTCCTTGATGAAAAGAATCCGTCTGAGCCGGACAGGTCCTGCTATCGAGTGGGCTTAGGATGGCAAGGCCGCCTTTGGTGGATCGAAATAGTCTATTCATATTAATATTTTATTTATTTCTACTTTTTGCTTGATCAAAAAGTAGCAAAAAATCAACGGCTGATTAAAAACAGCCGGAAATAAACTCCCCTCCACTAAAAGAAAAAAACTCGCTGTGCTCAGACAGTTTTTCTTTTTTAACGCTGCGTTCCGTTTATTTCTTTTTCGTCTGTTTTTAATAGGCCGGTTTTAAAGCAAGTAACCAAAAACTAGTAACTAGTAATCAGTGACGAGTAATTGGTGACCAAAAGCTGGTAACGAGTAACTGATGAAACTAATTTATAGATGTAATAAGTTTATTTATCTTCTTTTCTTTTTACTTGATCCCGTCTGAGCCGGGCAGGCAGTCAGAATTTTTACGTTTCGCTCATCAGAATTTGCTACAATTTTTACTGAAGGTCGGTTTGAAAAAAACGTTCTGTAAAGTAATTATTGTTTAGACAGATTATTGCCCTTTTCGTTCCGTCAGGTAGGGATAACTCGCTCAGGAATCTACAATTGTCAAAAATATTCAACTCGGACAGATCCGGCTGGCTAGTGCTGGACAGGAAATTCACCGTTTAGCGCTTAACCAAAATTAGAAAAGAAAGATAATGAATCGTTTAACATATTATTTATTACGTTCTTTTCCTTGATG
>JARRPN010000245.1:0-4033 GCA_037382875.1 Calditrichaceae bacterium
CATTAATTAAAGACGCTGCGGTAAGTTGAGCCACACCATAAACCTCAACCGAGACACCAAAATCTTTTCTTATTTTGTTTACAAGTAAATCAAAATCACCGTCCCCGGATGCTAAGACAACTACGTTTGCATCCTTTGAATATTCCATAACGTCCAGTGTTATACCGACATCCCAATCACCTTTTGCGGAACCATCACTTCTTTGAATGAAAGGTTTTAGTTTTATTTCAAATCCAATTGCTTTAAGAATGTTTTGAAATTGTTTCTGTTTTTCATCGTTCTTATCAATTGCGTAAGCAATGGCTTTCACAACCTCTCTGTTTGATGTGGCTCTAGCCCAGAATGCGTTATAATTAAAATTACAACTGTGAAACTGTTTTGTAGTGTAGTAAATATTTTGAACGTCCACAAACACAACGACTTTATGCATAGATTAAATTGATCTTTCAGGAGTTACTTATGTGCTTAACTAAGTTGCGCCGAAGGTACAGCACAAATCTACAATGCAGTATTTAAATACAGACGCTAAACAATTTGTTTAGTTATTAAACTTAAAGAACAACCAACTTCTACAATATAACTTTTTTTATGCAAATACCGCATTTGAAAATTGTCGGATGCAGAAGTTGGTTATAGTTTTTTACCTGAGTAATATAAATTTCTTTATATTTAAAAAACCTCCTGCCTGCATTCTGTAAAAGTAAACTCCACTTGAAAGATCACTTCCATCAAATTCAACCGCATAATTGCCAAACGGTTTTTCTTCATTAACTAAAGTTGCTACTTCTTTGCCAAGTAAATCATAGACTTTAATTGTGACAAAACTATTGTCAGGAATTGAGTAATTAATTAAAGTGCTTGGGTTGAATGGATTTGGGTAGTTTTGGCTCAAAACAAATTTATTTGGGGTGGTTCCGTTTTCTTCCTCTATCCTTGTAATTTCCATACTTGAAAACGGCATCGACTTATATTGATTACCGCCATAGGCGCCCATGTCGTTTCGCAGTGTACCCAGAGCCGGTGATAGAGCGAAACCGGGATTATCCGGGTCTTCCCAGTCATTGCTGGCGGTGCTCGTGTCGCCTTTATCAATGCAGGGAGAATCATCCTGCAGAATTAAAGGTGTATTTTCGATGAACAAAGGGCTCTCATCAATATTCCCTTCTCCTGCCCAACCCCCTTCAATATTTGTATTGGTAATACTGATAATACCTGAGTTAAATATTTGTGGTTTCGAAGAACCAGTATTATTACCATAAATAATGCAGTTTTCTATGTTTACAATTGGGTCATTACGCAAACCGATACCCGAAGAATTAAATGCAATTGTATTATTTATAAATTTGCCCTGATCACCTCTTAGCCACATACCTCCTTGTCCGGTACCGTCAGGATAATTTATGTTATAAGCAACTATATTATTCCTGAATGTTAATTCAGGGTTTGGACCAAGTAATACACCACTGCCACGGTCACTTTTATTTTTATATATAATATTGTTACTAATTATTGCGCCTGAGTTATTGGCACCAATACCTCCACCTGCTAAGTAACTTACGCCTACTGGATCGATTGCTTCATTAAAAGCAATGATATTGTGCCTGATAGTTGGTGAAGAATGAAAAATATTAATCCCTCCTCCGTTAAGAACAAAATATCCATCAAAAAATTTAGTTCCCTTTCCTCCGGTTATGGTAAAACCCTGGAGTATTGCTGTGTTTTCCTCGCCATTCATAAATATAACTACACTGGCTGTGTCAGGGAATAGAGGCTTACTGCCATCAATAATAGTAGTGTTTATGAAACTGACATCTTCATCAAATAAATAATGGCTTGTCAGCAGAATGTTTTTACCCCTGAAGTTAACGTTCTCAACGTAAGTCCCTGGTGCTACAACAATGGTATCACCATCATCAGCACTGTTTATTGCGTCTTGTATTTTGCCATAGTTTTCCGGAACATTAATTATGCTGTTTTGCTCGTACCAGGGAAGCGGTATACTTAAATATGGCATCGATTTATATTGATTGCCGCCATACGCACCCATGTCGTTTCTCAATGTACCGAGAGCCGGGGACAGGGCGAAGCCAGGTTTGTCAGGGTCTTCCCAATCGTAGTAGCGGCACTCGTGTCACCCTTATCAACGCAGGGTGAACCTTCCTGCAGGATTAACGGTGTGTTTCCCATGAACAAAGGATGCTCATCAATATTCCCGGATCCTGCCCAGCCACCTTCAATATTGGTATTGGTAATATTAAAAGTGCCAGGGCCCGTTATTTGTGTATGCGAAGAACCCGTGGTATTACTGTAAATAATGCAATTTTCTATTTTTACAGTAGGGAAATCACCATCATGTGTAGCAATACCACCGCCTTTATCGGAATGATTAAAGGCAATTGTATTATTGATAAATCTGCCTTGCGCACCGTGGACAAAAACTCCACCGCCTCCAAAATGAGTGGGATTAGTTGTATTATAAGCAACTATATTATTTCTAAATAATGTTCCTGAATGCCCCAGAATAACACCGCCGCCATCTTCAGCATTATTTTTGTATATAATATTATTACTGATTAGTGCGCTTGAACGGTGGGCAGCGATACCCCCACCTCCGGCGAAACCAGACGGATTGACTGTTCCATTATAAACAATGATATTGTGCCTGATAGTAGGTGAAGCGTGATCAATAATAATCCCTCCGCCTGATCGAACGATTTGATTAATGTCTTGATCAAGTACTCTGCTTCCTTTCCCGCCGGTTATGGTAAAACCCTGAAGTATAGCTGTGTTTTTCTCGCCACTCAGAAATAAAAGGACACTGGCTGAATCAGCAGATTGAGGATTACTGCCATCAATAATAGTCGTGTTTATGAAACTGACATCTTCATCAAATAAATAATGGCTTGTCAGCAGAACGTTCTTACCCCTGAAGTTTACGTTCTCAAAGTAAGTCCCTGGCGCAACGATAATGGTATCTCCATCAACAGAGTTGTTTATAGCGTCCTGTATTTTAGCGAAGTCATCCGGAACGTTAATTCGGTTGCTCTGTGAGAACAGCATAAATGGTATAACCAGAACTAATGAAAAGATTATGATTTTGTACATGGTGTTTCTCCTTTATTGGTTTAAATGATTTCTGTTTTAAATTTTACGCAGCTACTTTTTATAGATACTCTTGAATATTTCAGAATATCTTTTAGAATAACTGGTATAAAGATAAGTTCTTGAAATTCAACTAAATAGCACGTCCTGTTCAAAAACGATAACAATTGATTCATCAGTGGGGCGGAAGATATTGGAAAAGTTTACTTCTTTTGGTGGGATAGTATCCAGGTGTTTAAATTTGGAGAATTTATAAAAACGGAGAGCGAATGATGTAGCTACCTTAGATATATTGTTACTGGCATTTTTATACTTCTTTAAAATATAAAATTAAAAACAACCTGATGTGTTATCCAGATTCCAAGAAATAAAATATATGGTTGATAATTGCCATTAAACTTTTTGTCATAAAATATCAGCCCTATTAGAATTAGGTATATTATTCCATAAAACGAGTTCTGAGTAATTATGGGTGATAGTTCCAGAATTAATAATCCTATTCGTCCGATTATTGGGCCAAGAAAAACCAGTATGATTCCAATCATGAATCGCATATGCTTAGATACATTCTTTTTATTATAGATTGCCAGTAAATAGAAAAGAGTGAGCATAATACTGTCAGACAAAGGAAGAAATATTTTTTTCGGATGATCAGAATGATACATGCTAATTATCAGAGGAATAAATGATAAAATTAATATTGGGAATAATCCATAAGTTATTTTCCCGATTACCTTATGTATTTTCCATTTCCCTTTTTCTATAAGTATAGGCTGTAGAATAAGTATTAAAATCCACATCGTTGAAATAAGAGCATGAAGATGGGTATATGTTGTAACATTTTCTTTAAAATTTGGAAATTGTACAAAGTAAGTTTTGTAAAAGGCCAAAAAAGCAATTGGAATTAAAATAACTAAAATATATCCAAGGT
>JARRPN010000246.1:0-6538 GCA_037382875.1 Calditrichaceae bacterium
GAACTATCTGCATCATGCCAGGTGGAGGTTCTGCCTTCAAACATTCCACATCCCTGGAAATTTGATGAAATTAAAAATGACAAAGCTTCTGTTTTTTATGAAAAAGGTGTTTTTACAATTGAAGCCAACGGGGCAGATATCTGGAGCGGAAGTGATCAATTTGCTTTTATCAGTAGAGAAGTGTCAAAAGATAATGCCATCTCCGCAAGAATCATTTCCCAAACAAATCCGGATCCCTGGGCAAAAACTGGTTTGATGTTCAGAGAGACGATCGATCCTAAAAGCACATTTATCATGTTATGTATGACGCCCGGTAATGGCATTTCAATGCAGTGGCGGGAAATTGAAGGAAAAGGTTGTAATAAAAAAGATTTTACTGCAATGGACTTGCCAGCTTATTTCAAACTTTCAAGACAGGGCCTGACCTTCAAAGCATATAAATCAATTGATGGGATACAATGGGATTTTCTTGGTGAAGTTGCCTTTAGTGAATCTTTTGCTGAGAACTATTTAATCGGTCTTGAAGTCGTTTCACATAGCACTCATATGATGAATATTTCCAAATTCGATCAGGTGAAAGTGGAGGCTATAGCTGAGTAAATATAAACGAATTCTATTCCTTTTCATGGACGATAGAGGATAAATTTATAATTTAATGAAGATTAAATCTGTATTAATTAAATTAATTGCGATTTCTATTATTCTTTTTACGGCTATCATAATAGTCCTTTCAACAACAGGTTTTAGTATCCATAAAAATTCAATGGATCATTTCTTCTCGCAACATGCTAAAATAGATACCAGTTTATTTGAAGAGGCCCTGACCAGGGAAGAAATTGTATATGATATTGATTATCTGATAAATACCATCGAAGAAGTCCATCCAGCGCCGTATAGTGCCATATCCAAAGAAGATTTCTATTATTTAGCAGATTCCATCAAACAAGAAACAACTAATCTTACACGTGAAGGACTATTTAATAAACTTGTTCCCTTGATCAATTCTTTAAAGGATGGGCATACACAAATCAAGTTTCCGGAAATATCCGCCGGTCAGGATAATAAGGCTAATTTTGATAAGGCCCATCAAAACACAAATAAATTGATCCAGTATCGGCTATATGGTAAAAGCATCGGATATCTTTTTATAAAAGATTTTGCAGCTGATAGAACTGTTTTCTTTACCCAGATTGATTCCATATTTAAACAAATCAAAACTGATTCAGTCGAGAATCTAATCCTTGATATAAGGAACAATCCGGGCGGCAACTCTGAACTGGCTGACTACCTGGTTTCTCATATATACGACAAACCATATCAATACAGTTCAAAAATTCAGATAAAAAGAAGTCGCCAGTATTACGATTATATGCAAGGATATTTTTCATGGTGGTTTAGACCATTCTCTGGCTTTGTTAAAACTTTCCGTGATTATGAACAAACGCCAATGGGAGAACTTTTTAATGACATAAAAGGCACTAAAAATCCAGTAAAGACAGCCTATATATTTAGTGGAAAGAAAATCCTTTTAATTAATGGAAATACTTTTTCCACTGCGCTTGGATTTGCAACCATTTTTAAGGATCATAAAATTGGAACTATAATTGGAGAAGAAACCAAAGCAGCCGTGAACGGGTTTGGCGATATGTATCCTTTTGATTTACCCAATAGCGGGCTATGGGTTTGGTGTTCAACTAAAAGATATATAAGGCCAAGCGGAGAATATACGGATGGGGGATTGCAGCCAGATATTTTTGTCGCGGATACGGATGATAGTGTAATTGATTATACATTAAAAATTATTCAGAATAATGAATTGCGGCACTAATCTTATTTCGGTAACTTTACCGATAATCCCGAACATATATGACACAATATTTAACCGGAGGCTAATACTGCATTTTAGTTTATGTTGTATTTGTTTTTAAGCAACGGGCGAGCAGGTTAGTTTAATGTGGTAAAATACTTTAATGATACTTATTTTCTTACTGCGATGGTTTAGAAAGGAAAAATATAATTTTATGAGAGGATTCATAATGAAACAATCATTACTATATATTTTATTTATGCTAATTCTAACGGGTAGTTTGGTTGCACAAACTTATCAGAAAACGAAATTGGGTGTAAAATCAACCATTAACGCTATTGATGTGGAAATTCAGTTCTATAGTCCATCAATTGTTAGAGTCTTGAAATCACCCGATGGCAGAACTTTTGAGAAGAATAGCCTTTCAGTAATTCTCGAGCCGGAAAAAACCGATTTTGAGATAAGCCGGGAAGGCGATGAACTTTCTCTGATAAGTAAAAATATTCAGGTAAACATGGATCTGAAAAATGGAAAAATTTCTTTTTTTACTTACTCGAGAAAGGTATTGTTAAATGAGAAAAAAGATAGCGCTGTTTTTACAGATTTCAATGATGCAGGCGTAAAGACATATACTGTAAGTCAAGCATTCGTTTTGGACAAAGATGAAGCGATTTATGGGTTGGGTATATTGCAAAATGGTAAAATGATGCAGCGTAACCAAAAAGTATATATGGTACAGAACAATACGCAGGATTATATCCCATTTTTCCTGTCAGCTAAAGGTTATGGGATTTACTGGGATAATTACTCGCCAACTGTTTTTGAAGATAGTCTTGAAAGCACGTCATTCAAATCAGATGTGGGTGATTGCATCGATTATTATTTTATGGTAGGTGGCAATGCCGATGGTGTGGTTGCCTGTATGCGTGAATTAACAGGCCAGGTACCCATGTTTCCGCTCTGGACTTATGGTTACTGGCAGAGCAAAGAACGTTATAAAAGTCAAAATGAAACGGTGGGCATAGTAAAAAAATACCGTGAACTGGGTGTACCTCTCGATGGTATTATTCAGGACTGGCAGTACTGGGGTAACAATTATCTTTGGAATGCCATGGAATTCTTAAATGTAGAATTTTATGATCCGCAAAAAATGGTGGATGATGTACATAATCTGAATGCGCACATGATCATTTCCATCTGGAATTCGTTCGGTCCTAAAACAAAACAATACAAGGAATTAAATGAAATCAACGCGCTTATGGATTTTCCAACCTGGCCCTTGTCCGGTTCACAAAAATGGCCTCCGAGAATGGATTATCCATCAGGTGTCCGGGTTTACGATCCGTATAATCCCAAAGCCCGCGATATATACTGGAAATATCTAAATAAGGGTATTTTTTCTCTTGGAATGGACGGCTGGTGGATGGATTCATCTGAACCGGATCATCTGAATTTCAAACCTTCTGATTTGGATAATCAAACCTGGCTGGGTTCATTCAGAAAAGTCCGAAATGCATTTCCTTTAATGACAGTGGGTGGATTATCGGAACATCAACGCGCGGTCTCTTCTGAAAAGCGGGTATTTATTCTGACTCGCTCAGCGTTTGCCGGACAGCAGCGCTATGGCGCCAATACATGGTCAGGTGATGTTGTATCTTCCTGGAAAGCTCTGAGAAACCAGATTTCAGGCGGATTAAACTTTTCACTTTGCGGAATTCCTCACTGGAACAGCGATATTGGAGGATTCTTTCTCTGGGAATATCCGAAAAAACTTGAAGATGCTGATTACAGGGAGCTCTATACGCGCTGGATCCAGTTTGGCGTTTTCTGCCCGATGATGCGTTCACACGGCACGGATGCCCCTCGTGAAATATATCAATTTGGTAAAAAAGGGGACACAATTTATGATGCTATCGAAAAATCAATCAAATTGCGTTATCGTTTATTGCCTTATATTTATTCAGCATCCTGGGATGTAACAGAAAATCAGTCCACTCTGACACGAGCACTTGTGATGGATTTTTCAGATGATAAAGATGCCCTTGATATTGATAATGAATACATGTTTGGCAAATCATTGTTGGTTTGTCCGGTAACCACGCCAATGTATTCAAAGAAGCTTATTCAGGGTAAAGATACAACTAATGTTGAAGATATCAGCAAGATAAAAAAGGAAGACATATATCTGCCTAAAGGTACAGAGTGGTATGATTTCTGGTCAGGATGCCAATAAAGAGTTGACCATTGGCGAGCGGAAAGGTTCGTTTCCCGGTATGCTTGAAGAACGAAAATTTAATATTGTTAAAGTATCCAGTAAAGCAGGGACCGGAATGGAAGTAGTCGATAAGTATGAAAAGGTAGTAAACTACAAAGGGGATAAAGTCACGGTTAAGTTGTAGTCCTGCAAGTCTTGCTAAATTTTAAATCTGGCATCTTAAACTTAGAATTAAACTTTGAGGATAAAATGCAACAACTATCCATTATAATTTTGATGATGTTTTTAATATCGACCCTACAGGCCCAGGATAGGCCGCCGCATCCGGAATTGGAAAATCCGGCAATTCAGGGAATCAATAAAGAATATCCGCATGCAACATTTATAAGTTACGCTAATCGCGAAAATGCATTGACCTGTGATAAAAGTAAATCGTCTCGCCTTATCTCTTTAAACGGTACCTGGAAATTCAACTTTGTAACCGGCATTTCGAATCGAATAAAGAATTTTGCTGACCTTGATCTCGATCTTTCTAAATGGAAAGAGATACCGGTGCCATCGAATATGGAGATAGAAGGCTACGGCATCCCCATTTATGTTAATGTGGGATATGAATTCTACCCGGAATGGAATTTTAAACCGCCTTATATAAATGATTTGGAAAAGAATAACATTGGTTATTATCGCCGTGATTTTGATGTGCCCGAATCATGGAAAGATCAGCAGATATTTATTCATTTTGGATCGATTAAGTCAGTTGGATTTATTTGGATTAACGGCCATAAAGTCGGGATGAGTAAAGATAGCAAAACACCCCAGGAATTTGACATCACCAAATATGTGAAGACTGGGAAAAACACGATTGCTGTAGAAGTTTTTCGCTGAGCGGAATTCCCCGGGAAGTATATGTGTATGCCCAACCCAGGGTGCGCTTGCGCGACTTTTTCGTTAAAAGTTCACTGGATGAAAACTATATCAACGGCATTTTTGATCTCAGAATTGAGTTGAAAAATCATACGAATCACAAGACAAAGCATTCGGTAACGTATGAGATTTTTGATGATGCCGGAAAGAACATTGCTTCTGAAACCAAATCGGTTGAAATTATTGATACAACCGGCACATTAAATTTTAAAGCCACTATTCCTTCCGTTAAGGCCTGGTCCTTTATTACTTACTATGAAAGATGCTTCCGGTAATATTGCTGAAGTAACGTCGGTTAAAATTGGTTTTCGCACGAGTGAAATTAAAGATGGATTATTCCTAATTAACGGGAAACGTGTACTCATTAAAGGGGTTGATCTGCACGAATTTAATCCAAATACAGGGCAGGTGATTAATGAAAAAATCACTACGCTTGATATGGAACGGATGAAGCAGCTAAACATTAATGCTATTCGATTGAGTCATTATCCCGAGCCTGAATACTTTTATGATCTCGCCGACAAGTATGGATTTTATCTTATTGATGAGGCCAATATCGAATCACATGGCATGGGCTACGATCGTAGTAAAGGTAAGAGTCTGGCTAATAATCTCGACTGGACAAAAGCGCATTTATTCCGTACCCGTAACATGGTTGAACGTGATAAGAATCATCCTTCTGTTGTTATTTGGTCATTGGGCAATGAAGCAGGTAATGGGTACAATTTTTATCAAACCTATCTTCTTATTAAAAATCGTGATAAAACGCGTCCGGTGCAGTACGAGCAGGCAAGACTTGAATGGAATACAGATATTTTTTGCCCGATGTATATGAAAATCCCGGATATTGAAAAATATGCCCGGAATTACAATGACCGTCCCCTGATCCTTTGTGAATACGAACACGCCATGGGTAACAGTGAAGGGAATCTTAAGGATTACTGGGATGCTATAGAAAAATATCCTAACCTTCAGGGTGGATTGATTTGGGATTGGGTTGATCAGGGGCTTACCGACAAAAATGAAAAGGGCGAATTCTATGACCTTTCAACCGGAAAGATTTCCATTTCGAATAAATTCCGTTTTACAAACCTCAACAAATTTGCATTTTCATATAAAATAACAGCCAACGGCAATGCCTTTTTAAGTGAAGATTTACCGGTATTGGATATTGCACCGGAGCAGTCAAAACAGATTTTGATTGATATCAGTAAAGTGCAGGCAGAACCGGGGGTGGAGTATTTTTTAACTCTCTATGCAAAGACCACAGTTGCAGAAAACCTGTTGCCGGCTGGATGGGAAATAGCCTCGGAACAATTTAAACTGCCGGTTGAATCCGATAAAAAATCATTTGATATTTCCAAGACTGGAAAGGTATCCTATAAAGAAGGAGCCTCTCTCAATATTTATGGTGACAAATTTTCAATAGAAATTAATAAAAAGAGCGGTATAATAACATCTTACAAAAGTAAAGGGAAAGAATTACTGCTAAATGGATTCGGGCCTCGTCCTGCTTTTTGGCGCGCGCCTACCGATAATGATTACGGCTGGAAAATGCCCAGGATCTGCCGTCTCTGGAAGCAGGCTTCAGA
>JARRPN010000247.1:0-9249 GCA_037382875.1 Calditrichaceae bacterium
ACCAATATGTCATATCGGAAAAAAGTATACGAGGAAATCGGCGGATTTGGAGAATTCAACGCACATATATCAGTTGCATAATGAATTTTATATTTTTTATGCTCTCGAACACGAGTTAAAAAAAGATCATCATCCCCAGATATATGTGCGTTGAATTCTCCAAATCCGCCGATTTCCTCGTATACTTTTTTCCGATATGACATATTGGTACCTACACAGGTTAACGGATAGCCAATGCCGGTGGAGGCAGCGGCTATGGCAGCTATCGATAGATATTCAAGACTAAGTACCTGTTTGGAAATGTGATTAGCCGGTTTAACTTTGTACGGGGCATATCCAACAACCATATCTTTATCGGGTGTATAATATGAACCCATCTCACGAATCCAATTAGGTCCTGGACGCCCGTCTGAATCGGTTAAGAGGATTATTTCACCTTTGGCTTTTTTTACGGCGGTATCAATAGCACGTTTTTTGGGAGCAAATTCCGGAATACGATCTGAGATATTAATTTTAATAAACCGATCATCCTTTTTGCAAATTGCATCAATAATGTCTGCGGTTTTATCGGTTGATCGGTCATTAACCATGATGAATTCTACCTTATCTTTATCGTAGGACTGTGCGGATAGTAGATCTATACAGTGAGGTAGATTTTTCTGTTCATTATGTGCACACACAACAACACTTATCATCGGCGCATGCTGAATTCTGTCTGCTTTTAATAAATTATTAAATCCATGCTGAAGATAAAGCAGGAAAACAATATATACCAAAAGTAAAATAAGTGTAATCAGACTATAATAAATAACCATTTTTCTGTTTATATAATTAGGTCAATTACCAAATTTAATAGTAATAGAAATTATATCAAAGAAAATTCCCTATTTAAATGGGCTATGGAATTAAGCCAGGTAATTTTGCGTCATACAAAATGTTGATACAATAAGATACTATGAAGTATCCAAATATTTTCTTATTAGCTTATGATAAGATGACTCAAATTAATTTCGGGATAAAAAATGTCTATAAAAGGTAACCGACTCATAAACGAAAACAGTCCCTATTTACAGCAACATGCTTATAATCCGGTTGACTGGTATCCATGGTCTGAGGATGCCTTCAAAGAAGCTAAACGACTTAATAAACCGGTCTTATTAAGTATAGGTTATGCAGCATGCCATTGGTGTCATGTAATGGAAAGAGAATCTTTCGAAAATGATCAAATTGCAGCTTTAATGAATGATCTATTTATAAATATTAAAGTGGATAGGGAAGAACGCCCTGATATTGATCAAATTTATATGCATTTTGTTCAGGTGGCAACAGGACAGGGCGGCTGGCCAATGACTGTTTTTCTAACACCTGAGCAGGAACCTTTTTTTGGTGGCACCTACTTTCCACCGGAAGATCGTTACGGCAGACCGGGATTTCAAAAAATATTAAAATCAATTTCACATTATTATCATAACGATAAAACCAAATTGAAAACAGTCCTGGATCAGGTTGATATTGTATTTTCTGATCTAAACAACGAAAATGAAGGATCTACAAAGTTACCGGATGAAAATATATTTAATCAGGCAGTTAACAAATTGTCTCAGTATTATGAGCCTGAGTATGGAGGAATCGGCAACGCACCAAAATTTCCAGCCGTTCAGGTTCTTCAGTTATTTTTAAGAAAATACCATAATGATAAAGATAAAAAATATCTTCATATGGTTGAACATACACTCCAGAATATGGGTCGAGGCGGCATATTTGATCAAATAGGCGGAGGATTTGCCAGGTATTCGGTTGATAACGAATGGCTGGTGCCGCACTTTGAGAAAATGCTCTATGACAATGCTCAATTGACATCCTTATACCTTGATACCTATCTGATAACAAAAGATCAATTTTATATCGATATTGCATTAGAAGTTCTAAATTTTATTGAACGTGAAATGATTTCTGATGAAGGGGGATTCTACAGCAGCCTGGATGCGGATAGCGACGGCGAAGAAGGTAAATATTATACCTGGTCAAAAGATGAGGTGATTCAATCACTTGGCGAAAAAAACGGTAACCTTTTCTGCGAATATTTTGATATCTCAGAGAAAGGCAATTTTGAAGGTAAAAATATTCCAAGAATTGTTTTAGATAAAAAGCAATTAGCAATAAAATATGAAATTTCAGTGGATGAATTAGGCAATATTTTGTCTAACAGCAAAAATATTTTAAGAGAGGCACGTTCCAATAGAGTCTATCCGG
Organism: Calditrichaceae bacterium; assembly: GCA_037382875.1. GTDB lineage: Bacteria > Calditrichota > Calditrichia > Calditrichales > Calditrichaceae > JAFGKZ01. Next base: position 2,254 of record JARRPN010000247.1, read on the forward strand.
GATTAGATGATAAAATTTTAGTTTCCTGGAATGGGCTGATGTTGACTGCATTTGCTAAAGCATTTCAGGTAACCGGTGAGGATAGATACGCTAATATCATCCAGAAAAATATAAAACTTATAAAAACAAAATTATATCAAAATAATGTGCTGAAACATACCTATAAAGATAATACAGCAAAAATAGATGCCTTTATAGATGATTATGCCTATCTTATTCAGGGATTATTAGATTCTTATGAAGCTGTATTCGATACCGATTACCTGCATTGGGCCATCGAATTGACTATATATATCAATGATAAATTCTGGGATACTAAAACTGGCGGCTATTTTTTCACATCTTCTCAACAGGAAAAACTAATCATCCGATTAAAAGATGAGCATGATCAGTCAGTTCCCTCTGCGAACGGTGTTATGCTAATGAACTTGCTTCGAATGTCTGCTTATACTGGTAATGTTGAGTATCAGGAAATGGCAAAGCAGATTTTATTTAAATACGCTGATAATTTTGAAGGTAATCCTTATGTTTACTCCAGTTATTTAAATGCTCTTGATTTTTATTTAAGAGCACCAAAAGAGATCACAATTTTTACAAAGAAACTGGATTATCGAGGAAAATTATTACGTCAAATATTTACGAACTATCTTCCCAATAAAATTGTCATGGTATTACATAATAAAACGGATAAGAGTTTATTTAATGAGGAACTCCTGAAGGGAAAGAATTTAGATAATAATAAGACCACTATCTATATATGTACGAATTTTACATGCAGCCCACCAATTACGAGTTCAGATGAATTGACTACTTATATAAAATGATCAAAAAAATTAAAATAATATCAGTTTTAACTTTTAATTTTCCATTTGAATGCTTAAATTATGGAACAGTTAAAAATATGAGAAAACATCTGAATTTTTGATTAATTGGAAGGAGTAAAATTATGGCTTTGATTATTAACGATGAATGTATTGCCTGCGATGCTTGTTTACCGGAATGTCCAAATGATGCAATATCTGAAGGCGATCCTATTTATGTTATAGATCCTGATAAATGTACAGAATGTGAAGGTCATTTTGATACACCGCAGTGTGCTGAAGTTTGTCCAACTGATGCTTGTGTAAAACCATAATTTCAGAGTTATATATAACATTCTTTATGTTCAAACAAAAAAGAAGGCCTGTACGGCCTTTTTTTATTTCTCTGGTTGGGAAAGTTTTTTTGCTATAAAATAATAATAAAATAATAATCCAATACCTGGGAAAAGAAAAATAAATCCCAGCATAACTTCATCGGTAAATTGGATACCTATTAGGATAGCCAGACCAAGAGCAATTAAAATAATTCCCCATTTGGCCGCACTCTCTTCATTTAAGAACTTTATTCTGGATGTTTTTCCCAATATTTCCTTAAGACCCTCTGCAGTTATGTTTTTATCTAATAAAGCTTGTCGTTCTATTCGATATTTGAAAAAAGAATAAAAGATAAATGCCACGAGTGCAAAAAATCCGATGGGAATAAAAATTTCTGCTTGCATAATTTTCTCCTTTGTTATTTGAATAATAAGACAGGACTATAAATATAATGGTTTCAATAATATTTATTTTTTAATTTGAAACCGAAAATCAGTTAAAGCTGTCATATTAGTTAAAATGAATGAATCACAAATAATCGATCGATTAAAGCATGGCAATCAGCAAGCGCTCAAAGAGGTTATCCAGCTATATCAGGATTATGTCTATACAATTGAAGTTACTCAGGATGTATTTGTAAAAGTTTATCAGAAGATTGGTACATACGAGTCACGAGCAAAGTTCTCGACCTGGCTTTTTACAATCGTTTATCGAACAGCTCTAAATTATCTGGATAAAAAGAAAATTTATTTTACTGAAAGTGACTATGCTTTTGATGATGAAAATCAATCATTTTTGGAAAATATCTATGATAAAAATAATCGGGATTTACTTGGCCAGAATACCGAAATTAATAAGGAATCCGATCATCAGTTACAGCAAATTATTTATAAAGCGATCGATAGATTGGATATGAAACAGGGAATAGTGATTTCATTATTTTATTTGAAAGATTTTTCAGTGAATGAAATAGCAGAGATAATGCAGCTTTCAGCAAATACAATCAAAACTCACCTTTTTAGAGGTAGAGAGAATTTGAAAAAAGTATTACTAAAAAGCTATTCGGTTGAGGATTTATTATGACAAAGCACTTAAATGAATTAGAAATTATTGATTATTTAAAAGAAGGGTATCATAAGTTGCCCATAGATCGCCGTGCTCATTTAGATGAATGTGATTATTGTAAACAGGTAATAAAAGATCAATCTGAAGTAAATGTAATCTTATCAAAGATGAAGTTATTAAAAGCGCCAGCCGGAATATATAATACTGTAAGTCGCAGGATAATTAATTACCCTGTACACAGAAAAGACTGGTTTTTTTATATAACGCTGGTAATTATTGCTGTAATAGCTATGCTGCTTTTCTTTGATTTTGGAAATGAAAAAGTTCAAAAAAAGTCAGTCAAAAAAGAACAGGTGAAGGATTTTATTCAGAAAAAAATGTCTTTTGATGAACTTAAGATTGAAGAGACTACCGTACAGGTTTATCACAATTTTATTTCGGTAATGAAAGAGTTTAGCCGGAGTACTTATGGTAGTACCATTATATTTGTAATCCTAGTTATTTTGTTTTATTTATTCGTTGATCAACAATTTCTACGGAAGAAATTAAATCACTGAAAATAATTAGACAGCCATCTTTTTTGGGATACAGCCAAATCGGCGTTCGCGGTGTTTAAAATCATCCACGGCTTCCTGCAAATATTCAGGATTAAAATCAGGCCACATTATCGGTGAAAAATATAATTCAGAATATGCACATTCCCACAGTAAAAAATCACTGAGTCGTTTTTCACCTCCGGTGCGGATTAATAAATCGACATCAGGGGTTTTAAAATTACTATGCTGAGCTTTAGCTAATGCTCGGGAAAAATTCTTACGGGTTGGCTCCGAATCACCCAAAATTCTTGCTGCTTCTATCAGCATGTCGCGTGCAGAATAATCTACGGCTAATCTTAAATTTAAGATTGTACCATCGGCCGTAGCACGTTCAGCATTTTCCATTTTGGAAAGAATAATGGCATCAAAACGATCTCTTCTGCCAACGAATGTCAGTTTAACGCCGTTTTTTATCAGGTTCTTTATCTCGGTTTGTAAATAGGTATTGAATAAACGCATTAACATTTTTACTTCCTGTCTCGGCCGTCCCCAGTTATCCGAAGAAAATGCATAGGCGGTCAAAGTAGTTATACCTAACTTTGGGCAGGATTCAACAATGCTCCTCAGATTTTCCGCTCCTGCCCTGTGGCCGAAAAAACGCGGTTTATTCTGGTTGATTGCCCATCGACCGTTGCCATCCATTATGATGGCAACATGAAATGATTTCTCATTATTACTTAGTATTTGATTAGTCATTATTTTTTCCTTATCTCTCGATTAACAGAAGTGGATCATTCTTCCTTGAAAATTAAAATATTTTGGTTAAATTAAACAATGCATTCAGTTATGGATTATTACTCTTCCAAGAGTAACTCAGATGTTATAAAACTTAATAAAAATAACTAATCTGTAATTAAATGAATGAGATTTATTTGAGATTTTTTTGAGATAAGATGTTTGGTATCGCCTGTAATGGACTACTTTTTTGAAGATTTTCACCTCGATCTAAAAAACCGGCAGTTGTTAAAAGCTGGTAATATTATTCCACTTAATTCAAAATACTTTGATGTTCTTACTCTGTTGGTTCAACAATCAGGACAGCTTGCATCAAAAGAATTAATTTTTGAGAAGGTCTGGGATGACGTTATTGTAACCGATTCTGCTCTGAGTCAGTGCATTAAAGATATTAGAAGACAACTCGGTGATTCTGCTTCAAATCCAAAATTTATTAAAACAATTCCTAAACATGGATATCGTTTTATTGCTGATGTAACAAGTAAAAAGACAGAATATAAATCAAATATAATCAAAGATTCAGAATTTATTGATTCCGGCCGTCCGTATAAATTTTTGGATTATTATACAGAACAGGACGAGGCATTATTTTTTGGCCGTGAAAAAGAAATTGAACTGATTGCTTCTAATATATTAGGACATCGTAATTATATTATCCATGGTCGGTCAGGAGTGGGGAAGAGCTCTATTGTTCGGGCAGGACTGTCACCTGTATTGCGAAGAAAAGGTCATCAAGTTTTTGTAATACGAAGCTATAAGGACCCGATAGAGGAGATTATTCATTCTTTTCAGAGTTTAATTCCAGCTAAAATTAATCTTGAAACAGGTAAAAATCTATATGTCGATATCACAAATATTTATAAGCAATATCATATAAATCCAGTCGTATTCTTTCTTGATCAGTTTGAAGATTTTTTTCTATTACTTACCAAAGAGTGAAGTTGGATGTCCAATAGCAGCAAATTTGCCGGAACGTATCTGGGATGACTTAACCGAGAATGGAGATATTGATCCACCTCAAATGCAGATTGTATGTGATGTGTTATTTGACAATAGAGATTCTGAAAAGGGCATAACCGAGCAGGAGTACGACAAACTGGGCGGAGCATCAAAAATTCTTACCGGATATCTCGAACGTGTGTTAAATCGTTTTAATTCGAATGATCTTAAAATAGCGAAGGAAATTTTAAAATCACTAATTACTTTGGATGAAACGCGTTTGGTTTTACCAGTGGTGGATGTTGAAAGTCATGTAAAAAATGTAATTAAAATATCTGAAAATGAAATTGGGACTGTTATAGAAGAATTGGGTCGTGCTCGAATTATTAGGTTCCGCAGACAGGATGGCGATGCGTGGATTGAAGTCAGTCATGATTTTTTAATTCCCGAAATAGCCAAGTGGATTTCGAGTGAAGAGGCTGAAATAAAACGGGCAAGATCACTGCTGGATCGTTCAATGGAAAATTACAGAGTACACCAGCTATTGATAGATAAAGAATCACTTGGACTGATTTTACCTGAAATTGATTTTCTAGGACTTACCGGTGAGGAAGCTGATTTATTAGCTATGAGCACCATTCAGGCCTGCCAGGTTGTTGCTGATGCGATAGCTAAAATTGCACCTTCTATCCAAAAGCATATTGTAGATAATATTCAAAACGATGATCCTGAGATTCGTATTAAAGCGATTGAGTCCGCAACATTGTTCAAAAATGATGAAATGCGCGATAATTTACTTCATGCTGCGTTTTGGGATAAAGATCTTACAGTTAGAAAAGCAGCATGCCTTATGCTGGTTGAACAGTATGGTACTAAAGGTGAAAAACTCATTGTTGCCAAAGGAAACCAGAAAGCTGGGCTCATTCGACGCGCTATCAGCCTGGCGATGATTAGAGATTATGATAAAAATATGGTTCATTTATTAAAATTACCATTTATGATTGCTGTTCTGGTAACCGTTGGTTTGATGTGGGTGCGTGTTATTCGTGAAAGTAAAGACATTGCCCGTCAAACAGCCGGAGGTACGATGGGGGCAGCTATATCAGGGATTCTCGTAGGAGCTTTATTGGGAATTGCTTTAAGCCTAGCCAGACATGTCCATACTTTCGAAGGAACAACGACTATTTTAGTCCTTTTAAGTCTGGGGGCCATCGCTGGTACATTTGGGGGTTTTGGTGTTAGTCTTGGAATTGTTACCATGCAGAATATTTCCTTCCGGCATAGTCACTGGTGGTCCGTTATTGGAGGTATGTTTGGTGGATTTGCTATTGGATCACTGCTTTATATGCTTGAGGTTGATATAACACGAATTTTATTTGGTCAAAAACTGACAGGTGTTACAGGAGCATTTGAAGGATTAATTATAGGCGGAATGCTGGCTTTGGGTAAAGTTATTGCAGAGCAATTTATTTCCCCCAAACTTTGGTCCAAAATTATCGGCAGCGCTATCGGATCCATGATTGGAGCTATCATTCTGACTTCTATTGAGGGTAATTTATTTAGTGGAACTATTGAAGCCGTTGCTAAATCATTTGCTAAATCCAGTATTAACCTGGAACCCCTAGCTTCATTTTTTGGAGAAGTGAACTTCGGTAAAATTTCCCGTATAGGATTAGGTGCTATTGAAGGATTTATGTTTGGTGGATTTTTGACTCTGGGGATGGAAAAGATGAAAAAGAAAACTTAATCAATTATAGTTGATAACAATGATTCTCTTTGTATGAGTTTTTCCATGTTCTCTAATGTGACTGCCTGGCTGAATAAGAAACCCTGATATTTATAGCATTTATGTTCATTCAATAAATATAGATCTTCAACGCGTTCAACACCTTCAGCAACAACTTCCTTATTCAGATTCTTTCCCAGTAAAATAATAGAATTAACCAGTTCTCTGTGCCTTGGGCTACTACCAATATGTTTTATAAAGGATCGGTCTATCTTAATGGTATGTGCAGGTACTCTATGCAGATAGGAAAGAGATGCATATCCTACCCCAAAATCATCAAGGGCCATTTTAATGCCCATCTTCTCCAACTGTTTGATATTATGAATTACCTCAGGCTGGTCATCAAGGTAACTGGTTTCTGTGAGTTCTAATTGCAGGTATTCTGGATCAAAATTAGTGGAACGCAGGATATCTTCTATTTTGTAAATCATATCCCGTGATCTTAATTGTTTAGCTGAAAAATTTACGGAAAGTAGTAGAGGATTTTTTACTTTCTTCATTAATTTGCCATAATCCTCACATGCATGGTAGAATATCCACTCCCCTATATTTGAGATAAGATTTGTTTTTTCAGCTACAGGAATAAATGTCTCTGGTCTTACTTCTCCCAATTCAGGATTTTTCCAGCGGACAAGAACTTCTGATCCAAAAATTTTATAATCATTCGAATTTTTTACAACCAGTGGTTGATAAAGAAGGCTGAGTTGTTCTGCAAAGGAATTATTCTTTATCATTTCAC
>JARRPN010000248.1:0-6751 GCA_037382875.1 Calditrichaceae bacterium
CCGAGGATAAGATAGGTTGTCATATTCTAAAATTACTTATTTATATTGTGATACTCGATCCATGATACTGGATATTGATTATTAAATATTGAATATTTTAAACTAATTAAAATCCCCAACACCGAGAATGAATCCCAGCAAAAAGATTCCATCACGGGCTACATGTTTTTTTCTGATACGAAATATTCATCCCAGAGATAATCAGCACCATATAACGAATACGTATGGTCTCTAAATTCAGCAAACATACCCATTTTAAGATTCGGATTCGATTTAGGTGAAGGAAAATAGAATTTAATGCCAACGCCGGTGCAGAGTCCCCAAACGGTTTTAACATCGACAAATGTCATAGCTTGCGGCCCAAGCGATAAACGTAATTCCATCAGACCATACTGCGATTTCATAGGTACGCAAAATCCTAATCCTAATATCGATATTAATTACCTTTTATCATTATAAGTATCGTAAAATACATTTTCTTTTTCCAAACGTGTTTTTGCGTAAGTAATACCAGCAACGATTTCCAGGTAGCTTATTTTCGGTTTAATACCATAGCCCAGATTCATATGAGTTCCCATCTCATTAGAGCGGAAAAAATCTGAATAATGATGTACAAATGTGAGGTTGATATTTTGTTGATATCCCATGCTTTTATCTTCGTTATAAACAGGTGCATCTATTTCTTTCTGAATAATGACAAGCGAATCCTGCTGATCCTGAGCCAGCGCAAATCGAACGGAATACAATAATAAAAATAAAATGAGATAGTAAATTGAATTCATTATTCGCTTTCCTAAGTCATATTATTATAATTAATAGCACTATTCTGATATTTAATCCTGAGGAGTCATACCAAACTGTGTCCATTCCTCTTTTGATGGGCCGTATATCCCCGGCACCGGAATATTCTGTAGTCGCATGATAACAGTCATCTGTGCCCTGTGATGGATTTGGTGAGTAATAAGTACCTGTAATATTTTCCTTTTCTCCCATTTTTGTCCATACATATCAATAACTTCAGCCAAATCTTTATCGGTCCACTTTTTTTCCAATGATTTTATTAATGCTTCACTATACTTTTTATAAATATCAACAATATCCTTAACCGATGAAGGAACAGGTAACTCATCAAGATCATCTTTATCAACGATGCCAGCTTTATAGGGCATCTCTGTTAAAGTTTGTGTAATATGCCAGGCCAGTCTGCCCAGACTTCTGATATTTTCAGAGACTTTATTGTCTAATTTATCATCTGTGATATTGGAGAATATTTTAATTGTACTGTCTGCTTCTGATTTCCAGAGTTCTATAAAATCCTGAATGGTTCTGAACATCTTTACCTCCAATAAGCTAAATACTTAATATGATAAAATTGACTAATTGACAAAGAAATTCTAATTTTTTGCTTGTAACAACAAAAATCGATAGGTTTTATTTTGTTTGAACTCGGTGGAATCAATTAATTCCATCTGCTTATTTACTTTGTCTATTTTATTCCGGAATAGCCACAATATAAATTTGATTAAATGAGGATGTTTATTGCGGATCTTTTCAGTACCAATATCAGCAGCTAATATTGCTCGGTTCGCGAAATCTTTAGCTATATCCAGTGTTTTTGTCACACTGCCTGTAATATCTTTTTCATTAATTAATTTAAAACCTGATTGCTCCAAATGTTCTTTGAATAGATGAAAATAATGACCGCTTTTTCCATGGATACCTGCTGCATTTTCTAGCCTGAAATAATCACAAATCATTAGATAACCATCTTTCTTCAACGATTGTTTGGCATTTTCAAACAGGCGGGGCAATTTAATATATTGAGCAGATTCACTCATAATCAGGCAATCATATTGTTTTTCAGCTTCAAATTTATCAAATGTGGAATGATGAAATTTTGCTTTTACATTTTCTGTGAACACCTTTTTCTGGTTAATATCCGGAGAAAGGCCTTCCACATCATAACCGGCATCCAATAGTTTTTTACTGAGCACACCAGTGCCACAGCCCACGTCCAGAACCGTTTTTACTCCATCCGGGATATTTTCAATTAGAAAATCTTCATAACGAATTTGTGCTATTTTCAGATTATCGTAGGTCAGTTCATCCTCAGGCAGCCACATTCCATAATGCAGCCGATCCAGTCCTAGTACTTCATTATATATGCGTAATGAACGATCATTACTTTTACTCATCCAGTATAACTCCTGCAAATATTGTTTTGATCAAATGGAGAGATTATTTATCAATGTTTGTAATGTAATATAACTAGGAGTTTTAATCCAGAAAGAAGGCCGACTTAATGGATATTATTTCGATGTATAAAAACAAAAAAGGCGCCAGATGAAGGCGCCTTAATTTTGAACTATCTGAATCATTTATATTTTACAGAACAACCATAGGGTTTAGTTGCCGTAGATTCCACAGATTTACCTGCTAAACAATCATCCAATACAGAACTGACATAATTTTTTGCTGTTTTCACATCTTCTACATTTGTAGATCGTGTATCATCAATAGCACCAGCATAGATCAATTTACCATCCGGATTGATGATATACATGTTTGGTGTTGTTTTGGCATCATACAGTTTGCCTACTTCACCGGATTCATCGATCAGATAGGCCGTACTATTCACACCATGTTGCTTAGTAACATCAGCCAGATCTTTGGCGGCATAGTAACCTTGTTTCCCTTCAGCGGATGAACAAATAGATAACCAGATTACGCCTTCAGCCGTATATTTTTTCTGAAGCGCCTGCATATTACCGCTATTGTAATGTTTCTTTACAAACGGACATCCGAAATTAACCCATTCCAGAACTACATACTTTCCCTTAAAATCGGATAATTTATATGCTTTACCGTTATAGTCCTTTAAGGTAAAATCAGGTGCCGGCTTATCCAAATCAGCTGCTTGAATTAACATCATGCTGAAAAAGATTAAAACAACTACACTTAAAATTATGTGCTTCATAATATATCCCCCGTACTTATTTGGTTATTAAGTTATTATGTTTTTAAGTAATTGAGTTATTGTTCCTCGAAACTAAAGACTAGATATTGGATAATATAACCATGTAATTCTAATTAGGTCCAATCGGCTTTAAATGTCTGAATATCCAACTCCTTAAATTTATTCTGCACTTCTTCAGAACTGAAAGCCACCTGTTCATTAACCTGACAGCTTAAACACCATGCAGCTGTAAAATCAATAAATACCGGTTTTCCTGATGATTTTGCCTGTTGAATAGCTTCTTCAGAATAAGGCTCCCAGTCGATGCCTTCACCTTTTTGCACCGCTTGTGCCGGATTAATAGCATACGTTTCCACATTGGCCAGCGCATAGGCATTAGCACCTATAACCAGAATAGCAGCAATTAGGGTTGATACAACTCTTATTTTTCCGGGCATACCCAAATGTCCCCAACGCCCATATATCCAACCGCCGATACTGGTAACCAGCAAAGCAAACAGAACCAGAACTACAACATTAGAGCCTGCCTGAATGCCCAGTACCCACAGCAGCCATATAACCGTAGCAACCAGTAAAAATCCCATAAACTGTTTCATTGATTCCATCCAGCGTCCGGGTTTGGGTACAAATTTTAGTAAAGAAGGAATTGAAGTAAGCAAAACATAAGGAGCAGCCATACCCAATCCAATAAATGAAAATACAAGTATGGAAACATACGCCGGTTGTGTTAATGCAAACCCCAATGCTGATCCCATAAATGGCGCTGTACAGGGTGTTGCTACTATTGTAGCAGTAATGCCACTGATAAACGATCCGCCAAAGCCACTCTTACCTTGTGTCTTCCCGCCGACAGTGGTTAATGATGTACCTATCTCAAATACACCGAACATGCTCAGACCGAATAAAAACATAAAAGAGGATAATACAATCAGAAATACCGGTGATTGCAGCTGAAATCCCCAGCCTAACTGAGCCCCCCCGGCCTTAAGAATTAACAGAATACCGGCTAACACCCAGAACGAAACCAGTACACCAATGGTGAATACTATACCATGCTGCCAGGATTTGCTATGTTCTTCATGGGCCTGGTTTACAATACCCATAATTTTAATAGATAATACGGGCAAAACACAGGGCATTAAGTTGAGAATTATACCCCCGAGGAATGAGAATAACAGAGCAAGCCAAATACTATTCAATCCGGATGGAGCCGCGCCCGTTAAACTGCTAAGATTTTCAGAAACCGGGATGATAACTTCCATTGATTTTTCTGATCCCTCACCCCGCCAACCGGATTCCGTAATTAGAATACCTCTAATTGTATCCGGTATTTGTGGCTTCATTTTAGCAAGTTCAATTTTTAATTGAAATTGATTATCCTTTTTAGATAATGTTTGTTCCGAGACATTATTTATAAAATTAGTGGTGTAGGGATAAAATACCATCTGTTCTATATTGCCAGTAAACCATGACGGTGTCTTCACCTGAATTAAAAGTTCTTTATCATTCGTAGCCGCTTGTAAACTCCAGTCTTCTGAGCTTATAGGTAACTGAGAACGTGCATTGGCAAATGTCTCTGTATATCGCTCATTAATCTGCATCGGTTCATTTTTGACTTCCAGGCGTACTTTAATATCAGCACTCCCCGGAATACAGACGGCTTCGCACTCCAGCCAGCTAACCTTGGCTTTGAGAAATACTGTCTGACCAACCGGTACAGTTTTATCGACCGATATTTTTGTCAACAGATAGATAGCATCATGATAACCGTAAATAACAAGCGGCGGTTCAGAGATTCGTTCAGGATAAGGCCAATTTATATCGCCAGCCGTAAATCCTTCCGGTAAATTCCATTCAATGCTAGTCTCCAGGCCAGAATCACCGGGATTACGCCAGTAAGTGTGCCAACCCTCATTCATCTGCAGTTTAGCAGCCACCCAAAATGATCCACCTGGTTGAACTGTTTTTACTTCAGAGAGCAATCGTGCATCAACGTGTGATTCCTGTTGACCCCATTGGGCAAACAAACCAATTGGAATTATGAGCAGCAATAGTAAAGTAAAAATGTTTTGAAAATTCTGATTTCGTGTCATTACCTGCCTCAATTTAATATTCTTATTTCTATTCAAATAGAACGACCTCAATATACAGTCATTACAAAAATCTAACTAATAAATTATCACAAATCTATAACAACATCCTAATATTTATCAAAACAATATTTGGATGAAAATTCTTTGAAATATGGGACAAAAAACTTAATTTCCAATTTTAATTTTGATTATTTACAACGAACCAATCACACATCTTGTTTCCAATTAGAGGTATTTTTTGAGAGCAAACAGGCAAATTCTTCGATTAGCAATTCCCAATATTCTCAGTAACCTATCTGTTCCACTGCTATCCTCAGTCGACACCGCATTGGTAGGTCATCTAAGTGAGGTATATTATATTGGTGCTGTAGCTGTTGGCAGTATGATTTTCAATTTTGTATACTGGGGATTTGGATTCCTGCGTATGGGAACCACCGGTTTGACTGCACAGGCCTACGGCATTCAGAATCAAAGTGAAATGTTTTCAATACTGATCAGGGCTTTGTTAGTGGCCTTGGTCAGTAGTTTATGTTTAATTCTTTTGCAGCTACCCATTGTTAAATTCAGTTTATATCTGGTGAAGGCTTCCTCGGATGTTGAGCATCATGCAGATATCTATTTTAAAATAAGAATATTTGCAGCTCCGGCAACACTTTCCTTGTATGCCATACAAGGTTGGTTTCTGGGTATGCAGAATGCCCGTTTTCCACTCTATATTACGCTATTAGTAAATGTAGTCAACATATTAGGCAGTCTCTTTTTTGTAATTAGCCTCAATATGAATTCAGATGGAGTAGCACTTGGAACAGTTATCGCTCAATATGCTGGATTATTGTTCTCAATTTTTTTATTTTTAAAATCATACGGTTATTTAAAAAGTCAATTCGACTGGAAGAACATTCTGCATCTGGAAGATTTGAAACGATTTTTCACGCTGAATTTTGATATTTTTATACGCACACTTTTACTTATATTTGCATTCTCGTTCTTTACCGCTAAGTCTGCTGAAATCAGTGATGATATATTAGCAGCCAATACTATTTTACTTCAATTATGGATGCTCTTCTCTTACGGTATTGATGGATTCGCTTTTGCCGCAGAAAGTCTGGTTGGAAAGTATATTGGAGCCAAAAGTGAGTCCGATACAAAAGTAATTATCAAGCTGATTTTTTACTGGGGCATCGGATTAGGTTTTATATTCACTATAATTTTTCTGGCATTTGGCAGATCGATTGTCAGCATTTATACAAATATTGAAGATATCGTCCGCCTGGCGATGAGTTTTATTACATGGACTATTTTCGCGCCAATAATTAATAGTATCTGTTATGTTTGGGACGGTATTTACCTTGGCGCTACCGCATCTAAAGCCATGCGGAATTCCACTTTTATAGCTACAATAGTTATCTTTCTGCCAACTTTTTATCTCTCAATTGGTCCACTAGGAAATCATGGATTATGGCTGGCTATGACATTGTTTATGATTACACGCGGATTGACCCTGACTTTAATGGCAAAAAAACATATATTTAATATACAATCGGTAAATGAGCCATAATTTCCCCTAATAATAATTATAATAAATAGAATTTGGGGATGAATAATTTCATGGATATTATGTATAATTTAATGTGAGTTAACTTGAGAAAAATCTAGCAATGAGGCCTTAAAATGAGCCCTA
>JARRPN010000249.1:0-6726 GCA_037382875.1 Calditrichaceae bacterium
ATAAAGAAAGAGATTTTTTTGAACTTTTTTAATTTTTTATAGAGTAGAAAAGACCGTCTACCGTTTAAGTAGTTAGCTTGAATCTTAAAAATACTCAATATAACTCATCCGAATAACCCGACCGGATTGATGATTGGTTTTATTATTTTCTAAAATATTCTTCCAGATAAATTCCAGATAAAATTTATTTTGCATCGACCACTTTAAACCCGCATTTAAATAACCTTTTCCATCACCTATGCTGCGGCCTGTATTATCATTCATTGCAGCATCATATTCTACAAAAATTCCCAATTCTTCATTGATACTTTTTTCCATGCCCAAAAAACCATTCAAATCCTTATCGCCATCTTCGCGTTCAAAACTATAATTTAATCCTCCATGCAAAGCAAAAGTTCCGATAAATCTGAAACTCTTGCTCACTGCAAGAAATAATCCTTTTGATTTTTCACTGTAACGATCCAGTGAATCAATGTAAGCTCCCCGTCCCTGGTTATCATACCCAATGCTAACAGCCGGAAAGGTCAGATATTCTTGGATAAGACGGTAGCGAATATTTACACCAACCAAAGGATTCCAGTCAACCGATCCTGAACCAATTATATTTGTTCCGCCATAAGAAATTCCAAACATGATGCGATCGGTTACGCCAACTTCTAACAACCCCATTATGCCGCCATTATCATAGGTGTTTAAACCTGTCATAAAACTGCCACGACTTAATAGCCCTGCAGTCGGACAATCAATTATTGAAGTTGTTTCATTTATGTCCTGACCGTATAATAAAAGTGAAAATAATAAAATGAATAAAACTGAGATAATCTTTAATGTTTTCATTGCGGATTCTTTCAGTGGTTAATTTTAGGAACATTTCAAATTAATATACATAGAAGATTATTGTCAAGCGAATTATTGCCGATATAAAAATTAGAAAGGAATTAAATAATTGAGGTAAGAGTTGTACCTTGACACATGGAATTGATTATTATAAATTTTGATTGAATTAATATTGGTTGTTGAGGATTTTATATTATGAAAAATAATTTTACCAGTCGCGTTCAGAAGGTGATTCGATTCTCAAAAGAAGAAGCGATGCGGCTAGGACATGATTATATAGGTACGGAGCAGGCTAAGAATTTTAAAAATGATGTCATCGGTACAGAACATTTGCTTTTATCTATATTAAAAGAAAAAGATAGTCTGGCTGCACAAATTCTTTTAACATTTAATATTGACTATGCCGGGTGCTATAATGAATTAGAGAACATTCTTGCCGGTAAACCGACTATGCCTACACCAAAACAGGCACCAAAGAAAACAAAAACACCGGCACTGGATCATTTTGGTCGTGATCTGACCCAATTGGCGACAGACGGAAAACTGGATCCCATTATCGGTCGTGTCAAAGAAATTCAAAGAGTTGCACAGGTGCTCAGCCGTCGAAAAAAGAATAATCCTGTGCTGATTGGAGAACCGGGTGTCGGTAAAACCGCTATCGCGGAAGGATTAGCTTTACGCATCGTTCAAAAGAAAGTATCCAGAGTATTACATAATAAACGTGTTGTTGCTTTGGATATGGGCTCGATTGTAGCAGGTACCAAATACCGGGGCCAGTTCGAAGAACGTATGAAAGCGATAATGACTGAACTGGAAAAAGCTGAAGATGTTATCCTATTTATTGATGAGTTACATACTATCGTAGGCGCAGGTGGCGCATCGGGTTCTCTGGATGCATCCAATATGTTCAAACCAGCATTGGCCCGTGGTGAGCTACAGTGCATTGGTGCTACTACGTTAGACGAATACCGGATGTATATTGAAAAAGATGGTGCGCTTGAAAGACGTTTTCAGAAAGTAATGGTGGAAGCCACGACTGCTGAAGAAACGCTTGATATTCTGCATTCCGTAAAAGACCGTTATGAAGAACATCACCATGTTAAATTTGATGATGAAGCAATTGATGCAGTTATCCATCTTTCAGAAAGATATATTACAGATAAAAATTTTCCTGATAAAGCTATTGACGTTCTTGATGAAACTGGTTCACGCGTGCATCTTGATAATATCATCGTTCCCAAAGAAATATTGGATTTAGAAGCTGAAATCGAAAACATTCGGACTGAAAAAGAATCATTGGCTAAATTACAGGATTTTGAACACGCTGCCAAACTAAGAGACGAAGAGCGAAATTTAGTTGAACAATTGAATGATGCCCGTGAACGTTGGGAAAACAGTGAAGAGAGCCGCACGGCCGTGGTCACCGAACAGGATATTGCAGCAGTCGTTTCAATGATGACCGGTATTCCAAGCCAACGCATAGCGGTAAGTGAATCAAAGAAACTGATCGATATGAGTCAGAATCTTAAGGGAACGGTAATCGGTCAGGATGATGCAATTGAATCTATATCAAAAGCGATACGCCGTGCAAGAGCTGGATTAAAAGATCCTAATCGTCCCATTGGTTCATTTATTTTCCTGGGACCAACCGGCGTTGGCAAAACATATCTTGCAAAACAATTAGCAGAATATTTATTTGAAAGTTCAAACGCCCTCATCCGTGTAGATATGAGTGAATACATGGAGAAATTTACGGTATCCCGTTTAATGGGATCACCTCCCGGATATGTTGGCTATGAGGAAGGTGGCCTTTTAACAGAAAAAGTGAGAAGACATCCTTATTCTGTTGTATTGTTAGATGAAATTGAAAAAGCACATCCGGATGTATTTAATTTATTATTACAAGTGATGGATGATGGTACTTTAACAGATTCACTTGGCCATAAAGTTGATTTTAAAAATACTATTTTAATAATGACATCCAATATTGGTGTTCGTGATATTAAAAACACAGAACGATTTGGATTTGCTAATTCAACAGCTGAAAGCAGAACTGAGAATATAAAAGCAAAAATAAATGATGAATTAAAGCGTTCATTTAATCCTGAATTTTTAAATAGAGTTGATGACATTGTTTATTTTAAACAATTTGAAAACGAGGAAGCTCTAAAGATTGTAGATCTGGTTTTAGAGGATGTACTCGTCAAATTAAAAGAGCGCAAAATTGAATTTCAGTTGACAGATGGTGCAAAAAAATTCCTCGCTGAAAAGGGATTTGATCCTCTTTATGGAGCTCGCCCATTAAAAAGAGCAATCCAGAAGTTTATTGAGGATCCGATTGCCGATGAATTGTTAAAAGGCAATTTCGCTGATGGAAGCTGCATTCAAATAAAAATGAAAAATAAAACTGAATTATCTTTTACAGAAATAGACCGAAAAGAAGACAGCAAAGAAGACGTTGAAGTAAAATAACTCAATATTAATTATTTCTATAAATAAACAGCCCCGGTGAAAATTTCACTTGGGCTTTTTTGTTTATTAACTTATATTCACATCCTCAGTTTAACAAAGTACAGGAATTCTAATGGATTTAAAACTTGATTATTCAAATGTCATGGAAGATAACATTGGTTCTGAGCACGGAGTATCCTGGTCTGCCATTGAAGCACTTCTTGAAAAAGGTAAGACAATTAAGACTGACCTGGAACAGAAAGCACAGGACAATACTCTGGGATTTTACAATTTGCCATTTACCGAAGAACTTGCAAGTGAAATAGAAAAATATACAGAAGCTGCCCGGAAACGATTTAAAAGTTATGTTCATATTGGAATTGGTGGATCTGCATTAGGTCCAATTGCCTTACAAACTTCGCTTTTAGATTCGTACTATAATCTCAAATCAAAACCACAAATGTATTTTCCCGATAATGTGGATCCTGACTGGCTTGATGATCTACTAAGAACTATTGATGTATCTAAAACTCTATTCCACATTGTTTCGAAATCAGGCGGAACAGCAGAAACCGCTGCCACAACGCTATATTTTATGAAGTATTTAAAAGAAGAGCTCGGAGATACCTTTTATAAAAATCTACTTTTTACTACTGATCCGGTAAAAGGTTTGCTAAATCAAATAGCCAGAGAATATCCAATTAAATGTTTCCGAATTCCTGATGGTGTGGGCGGCCGCTTTTCGGTCCTCTCACCGGTAGGACTTGTTTCTGCATCTTTATCAGGGATTCCAATAAAAGATTTACTTTCTGGTGCAGCTAAGATGGCTGATATTTGCAAGACAGATGATTTAGAAAAAAATCCAGCATTCATCTATGCTGCAATACATTATTTATACATGGATCGGGGTAAAAATATCAGCGTGATGATGCCATATAGTAATAAATTGCGAGATTTAGCCGATTGGTATCGCCAACTCTGGGCTGAAAGCTTGGGTAAACGCTACGATGTCGATAAGAATATTATTGAAGTAGGACAAACACCGGTTAAAGCCCTTGGAACAACAGATCAACATTCTCAGGTTCAGCTATATGTCGAAGGTCCTAATGATAAAGTTATTACATTTCTTGAAGTCGAAAAATTTAATAATAAAGATGTTCTAAAAAATCATTTTGAATACATTCCTGAATTTAATTATCTGGAAGGTAAAACACTTGGTGAATTACTCAACGCCGAAAAGAGAGCAACCGAGCTGGCACTAAGTAACAATAAACGTCCAAATCTGACTATTAAATTCTCTGAAGTCAGTGCAGAAAATATTGGTGCCTATTTCTTCCTGCTGGAAGCAGCGACAGCCTTTGCTGGCGGCTTATTAAATATCAATGCTTTTGATCAGCCTGGAGTCGAAGAAGGTAAAATTGCTACTTATGCCCTCATGGGACGTGAGGGGTATGAACAAAAGAAAAATGACATTGAATCTCAATTAAAGAAAAAGAAGCTTTTCCAGATATAATAAAATGTTTATTTCTTTCGAAACTGGTAAAATCTAATCTCAGATTCGTAGTCAGTATTGCAAAAGCTTATCGTAATAAAGGATTATCCCTAAACGATCTTATCAATGAGGGTAATCTTGGTCTCATTAGAGCAGCTATGCGATTTGATGAAACAAAAGGTTATAAATTTATATCGTATGCTGTATGGTGGATTCGCCAGGGGATCCTTCAGGCCATTCAGGAAAACTCAAGAATGATCCGTTTACCTCAGAATAAAGTGGGTGCAATCAACAGAATTAACAAAACTAAACACACGCTTGAGCAGGAATTGGAGAGAGAACCAACGGCAAAAGAAATAGCTGATGAGATTGAAATGACTCAAAAGGACCTTAACCGTTACCATGGTTATAATAAACAGGTTTTATATCTGGAAGATTCTATTGGATCAAAGGATTCGACACATTTACTGGATTTAATTGAAGATCCCGATACCGTGGAAACAGATCACAATATATTAAATGAATCTTTGCAGGATGAAATTCAGGAAGCGCTGGATGCACTATCTGAAAAAGAAGCAACCATAATAAAACTATATTTCGGTATCAATGCAGAAAAAGGGATGACCCTGGACGAGATTGCTCAGCAATTTAAAGTTACAAAAGAACGTGTACGTCAAATTAAGGAACGTGGACTGACAAAACTTCGTTATAAAACACGTTCAAAAAATTTAAAACTTTATCTTCAGTAAAAATCATAGATTTTAAATCATCTGTTTTCATGAGGTCATTATTCTCTTATATTGGGAATAATGACTTTTTCATATGGGTTAGTATCCGCTGTAACAAAATGATATTAATTGTTTTATACTCATACATGTTTATAAAGACTGAGTATAACAATTCCAGGAGGCTAAAGTGGGTTTAAAAACAATCAACAAAGAAAATGACTATGCATTGATACTTGGCGCATCCAGCGGCTTTGGAGAATCGGTTTCACTGGAACTGGCCAGACAGGGATTTAATATAATTGGAATACATATGGATCGCGGTCCAGCGCTCTTAAAAGTAGAAGAACTCAAAAACCAGATTAAGAAAATCGGAGTAAAAGCCCTTTATTTTAATATGAATGCAGCATCAGATAAAAATCGGCACGAAGTTGTTGAAGCATTGAAAGAAGAATTTTCTTCAAATTCCGAGCAGAAAAAAGTTAAAGTGCTTTTGCATTCTTTGGCATTTGGATCATTGGCTCCTTTCATACATAGTGAACAAAAAGAGAGGTTAACCAGCAAGCAAATGGATATGACTATGAATGTTATGGCCCATAGCCTCGTTTATTGGACACAGGATCTTTTTCATAACGGTCTTCTTGGACGAGGAGGAAAAATATTTGCGATGACAAGTTCAGGTTCTGTGCGTGTAGTCCCCTATTACGGGGCTGTTTCAGCGGCTAAATCGGCCTTGGAATCACATACTCGCCAGTTAGCTCTGGAATTAGCTTCACATGGAATTACAGTTAACGCAATCCGGGCAGGTGTTACTTATACGCCTGCGCTCAGAAAAATTCCAGGTCATGAAACTATGATCGATTTAGCCTTAAGCCAGATTCCAGCCAAACGGTTAACACAACCGGCTGATATTGCTAAATTCATAGCTGCTTTAGCAACTTCTGATGAAGAGTGGGCAACGGGTAATGTGTTCAATGTGGATGGTGGTGAGATGATTGCGGCATATCATTCGCCGTTTTCAAGAAAATAGAATTTTAGAGTGATCTCAGAATACGATTATATGATATATTTTCCATATTTCGAAAGCTAAATTGAAATCCTACTCAACTCTTGGATAAATATCCCTCTTGCCAAATTATCCTCTTTTATTTAGATTTCACATTCCCTTTTATTAATAAAAATTAGCGATAAAGGATATTTATGAGTTACACATCAATTGTA
>JARRPN010000250.1:0-3974 GCA_037382875.1 Calditrichaceae bacterium
TCTTTTTGTTGATTAAAGGCAGTACTGTCAAAAGTGGTTTTGTCCAGAAGATGTAAATAATAATAACCACGATCGGTTTCCACCATGTTGAATTTATGGGGACGGCTTTTTCTTTGGAAATTGGCGAAAAATCCAACATGGTGGAAACCGATCGTGGTTATTATTATTTACATCTTCTGGACAAAACCAGTTTTGACAGTACTGCCTTTAATCAACAAAAAGAAGCTATCAGTCGCCGCTTACTCAACGAAAAACGAAACCAGATATTCATGAAATGGTACACAAGCTTAAAAGATAAAGCGGATATTGTAGACAACCGAAAGATGTTTAATCTTTAAAAATTAAAAAGCCCTGCCAAATGGCCTTCAACAGGGCTTTTTTTCTATTTCACTTTTATTTACTAACCATTTGCCTAATACTCTCCGACAAATGTTTAAACTGTCTTTCATCCAATGCCTGATCAGCATCACTCAATGCTGTGGATGGATTAAAGTGAACTTCGACCATTAAGCCATCAGCTCCTACCGCTACTGAGGCTTTTGACACTGGTTCAATCAATCGGCTGACGCCAACCGCATGGCTTGGATCAATAATTACCGGTAAGTGTGTCATCTCTTTTAAAACCGGTATTGCGCTGATATCCAGCGTATTTCTTGTGGAGGTCTCAAATGTTCGAATACCTCTTTCACATAGTATGACATTAGGATTTCCCTGGGCCAAAATGTACTCTGCTGATAACAATAATTCTTTAACTGTCGCCATCATTCCCCGTTTTAACAGGACTGGTTTCATGGTATTACCCACTTCCTGCAACAATACAAAATTTTGCATATTGCGTGCACCTATTTGAATGATGTCAGCATACTGAACGATTAAAGGTAAATCATCCACGCTTAACGCTTCAGTAACAATTGGAAGATTATAAGATTCGCTCGCTTCTTTTAATAGTCTTAAACCTTCCTCACCCAGTCCCTGAAAACTATAAGGACTACTTCGAGGTTTGAATGCTCCTCCCCGTAACATATCCGCGCCATTTTCCGCAACAATTTTAGCAGATTCCATCATCTGGTGCCGGCCTTCCACACTACAAGGACCGGCAATCATACAGAAATTCCCACCACCAAGTTGTTTATCACCGACCGTAACAATGGTTGGTTCACTGCGATAACTTAAACTGTAGAGTGGACCCGATTTTTTCTTCGGTTTTGTCTCTGATTTTTGATTCCCATTTTTCGGTGCATATTCTGTTTTTTCCGATTTTGGATAAGACCCAAAAATATGCAAAAAACCCGTTTTACCTCTTATTTCCTCAAAAGCACTGATTACATTGTCATCGGTAGCATGGCCATCAAAATCGATGAAGAAATGATACTTCCAGGGCTCCGTCTTATGTGGACGCGATGATAGCTGACTTAGATTAATTTTATACTTTTCAAAAATTCCCAGACATTCATATAACATTCCAGGTTGATCCAGTGTGTCAAAAACAGCAGTTGTTTTGTAAGGAATAAATTGCTCAAATTCCATCTGCATGGGCTCATGGGATAGCAGTACAAACCGAGTCTGATTATTGGGATAATCTTCAATATTTCTTTTTAAAACCTGCAATCCGTATAATTTTGCGGCTTCAAAACCAGCTATAGCGGCTGTGTCCTTCAATCCTTTATTAGCAATAAGCTTTGCACTTCCGGCTGTATCGTACGTTGGATAAATTTCCAAATCTTTTAATTTTCGCAGGAAGACTTCACATTGTGAGATAGCAGCTGGATGAGAATAAATAACTTTAATTTGATCGAGTTTTGCATCTTTATGCGCAATTAGACTATGATGGATAGGTATAATCACTTCCCGTTCTATCGTCAGTTTATTTTCAAGAACCAGATCATAATTATGTGTAATATTTCCAATAATTGAATTTTCAAGAGGTAATAAACCATAAGCGATTTTGTTCTTCTTTAGCGCATCAACGACATCATATGAAGTTCTATACGGTACTTTTTTTACCTGTTGATCTCCAAACATGGCATCAATAGCATCTGCACTGTATGCTCCTTTTTCCCCTTGATAGCCAATGCTCAAAACTTTATTTTCTTTCAAATGCAACTCCTGAAATGAATAAAATTAAATTTACTTAAAATAATGTATTCTTATCGGGCGCTTAATTTATCCATAATTTAAAAAAATACCAAGATTTTAATAAATATTCCAAAATTATTCATTTGCGGAATATTTTTATTCGCATTATTAATTATAGATGAATATATTCTGCTCCTTATTTTCATAATCATAAACTAAAAACCATATACAGTAAAAACGACATAAATGAAACTGATATCTCTTATTGGACTATTATTGCTATTGAATTTCCAATTGCATGCTCAGATTGAAAATAAACAGAGTAAGATTACATTTCTTCCTATTTTATATTATACGCCGGAAACCAAACTTGCCGGAGGAACTCTGGTTAATTTCAACTTTTATCAACCCAGTGATACTAGTTTTGATTATCCTTCAACCATCATGCCTCTGCTTATTTATACAATAAACAAGCAAATAATGTTAATACTGAAATCTGACTGGTATTTCAATAATGAGGAATACCATTTTAAGAATGAGATCGTCTACCTGGATTACCCTGATTTATTTTATGGTATAGGTAATAACTCAAAAACTTCAGATGAAGAAAAATACACCCAAAAAGTGTTAATGTTTGAAACTCAATTTTATAAAAACATCTATAAGCAGATCGATCTTGGTATACGCCATAATTTTATATCTTATGATGTTTATAAATCCGAACCTGGAATGCAATTATCACATGAGACCATTCCCGGGTCAAAAAACGGATATGTATCCGGAGCTGGATTAATTTTAACGTCTGACAGTCGAAACAACAGACATTTTCCAAAAGATGGACACAATGTTGAAATAGCATACACCCATTTCGGAAAAGAATTGGGAAGCGATCACTTATTCAATAAGTTTTCTATAAATTTACGAAAATATTATAATCCTGTCTCAAATCATGTTCTTGCCGTTCAGGCTATTACAGAGATTGAATCCGGCAATCCCCCATTTCAGTTATTGACTAAACTTGGTGGCGAGAATATTCTACGTGGTTATTATGAAGGAAGATTTCGGGATAGGAAAATGCTGGTATTTCAGACTGAATATCGGGCAATGGTATTTAGCCGTATAGGATTCGTTGCATTTGCTGGCATTGGTGAAGTGACAAACGACTATGAGAATTTTAGATTGGATGGTTTTAAATATTCTTGCGGATTTGGCGGACGATTGAAACTAAATAAAAAGGAATCTTTAAATCTGCGGGCTGATTTGGGAATAACAGAATCAGGAACTGGATTATATCTGACCATGAATGAAGCGTTTTAATTATACCAGTCTAAAATTTGATGAGAAGGATAACAATAATTAAAGCTGATATTGATATACCCGATATGTTTTATATTTTTTAGCGCCAACATCTTCAATCGGTTTATTCATTGTATAATTATCTTCTAGAATCCAGGACATTTCTCCGCCCAGGTAACCTTTTTCTTTTGCCCGCATTATTGTTTCGATATAGAATATTGAACCCAGACCAAGGAACTGAAATTCTTTTTTAACACCCAGAACAAGCACTCTTAAATATTTTATTTTCTTCATTCCCAATAATAGTTTGACTATGCCCGTAGGAAATAATCTTCCATTCGGAATATTTTGTAATACTTCATTAATATTAGGTAACGTCAAACTGAAGGCAATAGGATTTCCCTCTTTTTCAGCCAGCAAGAGCATATCCTCATCAGCAATTTGCGCCAGATCTTTGGCCAGCGCATTGATCTCATCATCTGTAAAGGGTACGAATCCCCAGTTACGGCTCCAGGCATTATTATAAATATCTTTAATTAATTTGATTTATTCTTTCAGATTCTTTTTCACCAGATTTCGAATGGTTATATCTTATTTTCTTA
>JARRPN010000251.1:0-1313 GCA_037382875.1 Calditrichaceae bacterium
CTATTTACTGCTGCTATTGATGAACTATGGGATTATTCTTCTATCGCTCTGCCTGACCCGGTTAATCTAAATGTTATCCCTTTAAGTGTAAGCCTCGAGAGTCTTGAAAGCACAGCAGAATATTTTACAGAGCGATTAAATTTTGCCTTATCCAGAATGGCCGGCATAAATCTGATTGAACGAAAAGATTTACAGTTCATTGCTGATGAATTAAAAATTCAATTAAGCGGTGTTGTGGAAGTTAGCGACGCTGCAAAAATAGGACAGTGGATTGGCGCCGACTACCAGATTATTGGCAATCTTTATTATAAAGATGGTAATTATGAAACCTACTTAAAACTGGTGCGCGTATCCACCGCCGAGATATTATCCGTGACCAAATTGAAGATCGATCACCGATTAGGATTATAAAATCATGTAATTAAAATGATTTTTGATAAACCTCAAATTGAACAGTCTGTTCAAAAGGACCCTCACCTATAGGGACCTGACCCTTTATCATAAATCCTTTCATTTTATAATCAGCAAACCAGCCGCCGGATGCACTATGTTGAAAGGTTGGTGATCCACCGGCTCGAAAAGTGCGAAACCGATCTTCTACTTCTTTAAGCTGATCCGTTGCAGGTGTTTCCTTAAAGTTTCCATCAAAATAGCTCAGAATAATTTTATAGGCTGTTTTCGCCTCTTCTTCATCTGTAGAAAACAGACAATAATTAAACAGCAGAGTCTGATCTTTATCTCTGAAATTTTTGAATATGATCGTATCCGAGGCTACGGTAATTTTCTTTGTATAGGTAATATCATTATGCTGCAGTTCAGCAGGTTGCCAGTCGTTTGCAGAGGATTGATAGGTTTTGTTTGATAGATATTTACTGTCAGGATAGTAAGCTCCAAATTTATGAACACTTTCTTGTGTATCCCAGGCATAGCCCCATTTAATAAAATAGTAAAAAGCTTCTTCTTTTAGTTCCTCAGATGCCTCTTTATCTTCACCATCTAT
This sequence comes from Calditrichaceae bacterium, assembly GCA_037382875.1. GTDB lineage: Bacteria > Calditrichota > Calditrichia > Calditrichales > Calditrichaceae > JAFGKZ01. Next base: position 1,001 of record JARRPN010000251.1, read on the forward strand.
GTATTTTTTTAATATTGCTTCACATTCCGCATGTTTTCCACGATCCCGTAATGATTTTGCATAACGCAGTTCTTTATTGCTTATGGGTTCTTCGCCCTCAAGTACCTTAATTTTACCAGTTAATACTACCTGAAAAGTACCATCCTGAACATAACCAATTTCAATTAATTGAAATCCGGGTAAAAGTACAGTTTCAGCTTGCGTTTCAATATAATCATAGGCAACTTCAAAATTTTCCACCTTAGTTTTAGATTCAATGGTCATTCCAGCTTTTTCACAGGCTTGTCGTTTGGCGTCCATAATCGCTTCGAGC
>JARRPN010000251.1:1382-7261 GCA_037382875.1 Calditrichaceae bacterium
TGATGCCTTTTACAGATATATCAATAATTTCCTGTGCGAAAACTGAAGCTGTTAGAATTAATAATACTATTAATGCTTTCATGTCCTGCTCCTTTATTATTTTAGATTTTCCAATTGCTGCTTAAATGGATTAAATTCATCTATACTTGATATTTTAAGTCGTACTTTCATTTTCAGTTTCTTTATGCCATCCGCTTCAACAGTTAAAGCTTTACCAAAATCACCACTTAAATCCTGATCAACCACTTTTACTTTGCCTTTGGTTTTAATAATACTTTGAAATTCTTCAACATATTTACTATCCACCCCGGAACCGGCTTCAGCGTCGACTTCAAATCTTTTCAAACTACTTAAAGTTTCTACAATCAGTTTACCGCCTTTTTCCATGGCATCGCGACGGGCGAACATTTCAACCAACCGCTTGCTCTGCTCATATGGTTTTTTGTCATCCAAAATAATTTCACCTTTGCCCTCTACCCAGATTGCCTCAGCATGTTCAGAATCATAAATATCTGATTTAATGGATAATATTTCTTTATGAATCTGAGATTTTTTAGCCTCGATATTTGCCACGGTTTCCTTATTGTCCAAACTAACAAGGGAATCTTCAAGTGATTTATAAGTTTTTTCTTTTTTGACTAGTGATTTTAATTGAATCTCTAATTTTGACTGGCTATATACATTACTCACAGCAATAGATAAAAATATATTTATCGTAACGATGAAATATCTGAGCATAATCTTCCTGTATGTAAATTCTGGATTAATAAATAATTTGTGAATGAATACATAATTTAATTTGGAGATTTCAATTTATCAAATATTGAATAAATTATTATTTAAATTGATTTATAGCTATGATATCGGAAGTATCTTTTAATATAAAGATTTTTCCTTGAACTATATAAAAATAATAGTAAGATTTACTTTTTAGTGAAACAAATAGCATATATAACGTAAATATTTTAAATCATTCTATTATCATTATATTGATTTTATATGAGAGGAAGTCGCGTGCTCCGAATGTTTATGAATCTAAAAATAATTATTTTATTACTCATTTTATTTTCTCTTCGAGGCCATGCCCAAACAGTTATTCATGGTTATATCACCGATAATGAGACTGGCGAACCACTTCCGGCAGCCAATCTGCAAATTGAAGGTACTTTTTCCGGAGCGATTACAAACAAGGATGGAAAATTTAATTTGGAATTAAAATCTTTACCTGCAACGATATTAGTAAGTTATATCGGGTATAAATCAAAGCAAATTAAAATTGATAAGCCAGTTGAGGAACAAGTAAATATCAAATTAATACCTGTAATTTTAGAAATGGACGCTATAGTAGTGACTGCTGAAGATCCGGCTATGAACATCATGCGAAAAGTGATAAAAAAGAAACAGGAATGGATGAAAAAACTTAAAACATATCAGGCTAATGCTTATTCACGGGTAGTGCTTGAAAATGATTCGGGCATTGTTTCTATTGGGGAAAGTATATCCAGAGCTTTTTGGGATTCGGAAAAGGGACCTCGCGAAGTCATTCTTACCAAGCGACAGACAAATAATATTTCACAACAACAGAATTTTGCTGCAGCTAGTTACTTTCCTAACTTTTATGATGATGATATTGAAATCAACGGATTTAAAATGATTGGAGTAACTCATCCTGATGCCCTTGATTACTATAATTTTAAACTTGTAGATAGACGTATGCGGGATGACAAAATTGTCTATGATATCGAAGTTATCCCTGCAAGTAAATTGCAGCCTACCTTTAAAGGAATGGTTTCCATACTTGATGAAGATTATATTTTGCTTGATGTTGATCTTAGACCGAGTGAGGCTATTCTTTACCCACCACCCATTCAGGAATGGAATCTTTATTATAAACAGCAATTCAGCAATTTTGGTCAGGACTTTTGGCTTCCGGTAGATGATAGAATAGAAGTCGATCTAGATATCGGTTTTACAGGCCTGCAAATTCCCAATATTATCTACAAACAGAGTACACATCTAAATGATAATGAGATTAATATACCATTACAGGAGTCACTTTAATTTATAGACAATCCCGAGGTTATCCCGCTTACAGATCGTGAAGATGATGCCTATGAGGAAATTGATAGTACAATGACGCTTGAAAAAGCATTCAAACCAACAGGATTTTTAGCAAGATTTGCGGAAGTGGATGCCGGCGATGAGGATTCAGATACTACAAAAAGCGCATTCGATAAATTTATGGATCATTTCGGTGTAGAATTATGGTATAACCGGGTTGATGCTTTACATACCGGATTAAAATATAAACAATCAGTAACAAAACGATTGAGTTTTCAAATATTAGGTGCTTATAACAACGGTAGTGAAAAATGGGCGTCTGGCGGTGAAATTAATCTTAAAATGTTAAAAAATGAAAAAATGAATTTAGGATTGAGTTATTACATAAATACCGCTTCTCAATTTTCTGCTGATTTATATCCCTGGTTATTCACTAGTTTATTACCGCTATTTGATCAGGATGATTATTATGATTATTACTGGAGAGAACATCTAAGAGCAGATGTTGGTTTTAAATGGAGTAAAGCTGATCTGTTAATAACTGCAGGATTTAATCGTGAATACCATGATAATTTATATAAAGCAACGAATTGGAATATTCTTAATAAATCAATTAAACAAAGGAGAAATCCTGAAATTGAAAAAGGTGAGCTTAGAAGCATAGATCTGAAAATTGAATATGGTGAAAAGGTACCATTCGGTATAGTGGGCAGCAACTATGCTGATTTTAATGTTGAAGTCAGTACACCTGATTTATTTAATAGCGATTTTAATTTTATACGATATTATGGTAGTTTAGAATGGCGGTTCAACACTTTTTTGAAGCGTCGGATTTTACCCAATGCTTTGGATTTTAAGATAATGGGTGGTTACAGCACCGGTGATCTACCAATTCAAAGATATGGTGCCCTGGAAGGTAATCTTTTTGCATTTACACCATTTGGTGGATTCCGCACTTTAAACGGACAGGTCTATCGTGGAGAAAAATATGCGGCTCTTATGTGGGAACATAATTTCCGTACCGTTCCATTTGAACTAATCGGATTACGTTATCTGGCTAAAAAAGGAATTGGTATTATTATGCACGGTGCCCATGGAAGAACCTGGATTGATAAAGATAGTCTATGGAAACAGGATATTAATTATCTTTATACCGATAAAATACATCATGAAATTGGTCTTTCCATCAATGGTATATTTGATTTTCTTCGATTTGATATGACTCAGAGACTGGATCAAAAGGCTTTTTATATCGGATTGTCCTTTGCCAGAATGTTCTAATAATTAGTTTAAGGTTCATACAATTTCCTAAATAATAAGTTGCATACTCCTTTTAATTGGAATACACCCCATTTAATCAATATTATTACGCTTTTATAAATATCCCATGAATATGGGATAGGCATTTTTCTTATTTCTTCTATATTAATAGTTAGTATAAAGTAACCAATGATCCTATATCATTTTTTTAAAGGAGTATTCAAAATGAAAATGCATTTTACTCTTTCCAATATTTTTATAATCTTACTATGCTTATCATCGATTGTATTTGCGCAACTTAATGGGCCTTATACAATTGGATCGACAGGCGATTTTGCTGATTTCACTGAAGCGGTTGATAGCCTGGAATCACAGGGCGTCGATGGGCCGGTAGTGTTCGATGTGCAGGATGGGATTTATGAAGAGCAGATGGAAATCAATTATATAACCGGTGCTAGCGAGACGAATACGATCACATTTCAATCCGAATCAGGCGATTCAACTACAGTGGTCTTAAAATATGAAGCCAGCTCTAATGATAATAACTTTATTGTTAAATTAAATGGCGGCTCTTATATCACATTTAGAGGCATACGATTGAAAACGGCTGAAGCTACCTATGGAAAAGCAGTGGAATTAGATGGGAGCAGTCAAAATATCACATTTACAAATTGCTATTTTACAGGAATTTATAATACGAATAGATCGGCTCCGTACTTCTTAGTCAATAGTTCAAGTGCCGGCAATGACAATTTAACTTTTCAATATTGCTTTATAGACAGCGCTGCGATCTTTATTTATTTGCAGGGAGTCGAGGCCAACACAAATGATAATATCCGGCTTATTGGGAATACGATACAAAATATAGGTTATGCAGGATTGGAATGCAGCAATGTCTCAAGACTTATTGTACAGGATAATGTAATTGATGCTCATAGTTATGGGCTAAGGATAAACAGTTGCTATGCCGGATCGATCATTCGAGGCAATAAAATGTACAGTGATAATTGGGGAATGTACATTAACGGACATGGCTCAGGATTAAGCCATTGCCTCGTTGCAAATAATTTTATTTTTTCTGCGAGTCAGGAAGCGGTTACCGCCAGAGGTGAATATTTAGATATTTATAATAACTCGATTTATTCCTCAAATAGCTACTGGCTAAACAAAGGATTATGGTTAATTACAGATATGCAGAATTATGAGATAAATATTGTCAATAACAATATCTGCAATATGAAAGCAGGATTGGCACTAAGAGTAGATTATGGAGCTTCAATAAATAATTGCAGTAATAATAACTTATACACGCCCGGAAATTTTCTGGCTTATTGGGATTCTGTGAAATGTATTGATTTGGCTGAACTACAGCTAAAAAGTGCCATGAATGAAAATTCTTTAACTGTTTATCCTAATTTTGTATCTGATACGGATCTACATCTTGTCGGAGCGTGGTTAGATGGGAAAGGGTCACCAATTGCTGAAATTACAGATGATATCGACGGCGAAACACGAGATGGATCAAATCCGGATATTGGTGCAGATGAATATAATCCGGGGATTGTTCCTACGTTATCCGGAACATACACAATCGGCAGCGGCGGAGATTATTCCAGCATACAGGAAGCAGCTGACGATGCTTCGCTAAAAGGGATTAGCGCATCTGTGACTTTTAATATTTTACCGGGAGCTTATAATGAACAGATAGATATCCATAGCATCCCCGGTGCGAGCTCCAATAACCGTGTCACTTTCAGATCATCAACCGGTGATACGACTGATGTAAAAATAACGTTTGCCAATGCTATCTATGATTCTAATTATACTATCCGGAATTTTGGCGCTGATTTTATTTCTTATGAAAATCTAACATTTGAATCCAATACTTCTGGTTATGCAAGAATTCTTGACTTGTACCGGGGATCAGACAGCATCGAGGTAAGAAATTGCCATTTTATCGGCCTTAAGTCTAACGGTAACGAAAGTCTCTATGCTGGCGATTCTTATTACCGAAGCAGGATTGTTGAGGGTAATTTATTTACAGGAAATCGTTACGCTATCTATATGCGTCGCAATCAAAATGGTGATGAACTGACAAACGGTACGCAAATTATTGATAATACAATGGAAGACGTCACTCATACGGGCATTTACCTGCAATGGCATTATGCACCAATTATCAATCAGAATAATATCCGTATTGCTTCCGATGGTATTGCTCTGCATACCTGTGATGGCCCATATAAAGTTACTAATAACCGGATTGAATCATGGACGTCTGGTACAGGCATTTACGTTAGTACCTCGACAGCATCGGAGTTACAGCCAGGTCTCATCGCAAATAATTTTATTTCCGCAACATCTGCTAATGGCAACAATGTCGGGATATCAATCGGTAATTGTATCTATCAAGATGTTTTGTATAACAGTGTAAATTTGATGAGTAATTATTATGATAACCGTGCTATTGAACTGAATACCGGAACGGCTCAGAACATAAATATCCAAAACAATAATTGATCTCTCAGTACTGGCATTCGTATTGTACACGGAATTAA
>JARRPN010000252.1:0-3961 GCA_037382875.1 Calditrichaceae bacterium
ATAAACTAAGGTATAGTATGTCCCGCCGCGATTTTCACGTACGCCGCAATAGCCGCGTTCACGATCATCAACCACACATTCCCGTGGACAGAGCAGGCAGCGAATTTTTTTATGATCCAGTTTTTCATAATAGCTAGCTTCCCTAATAAACTTACTATCATCCGAATCCGAATTGGCATATATCTTTCCCGCTGACAAAAATAGGGGACAAAGGGCTGCGCAACTTGCCATTGTTCCGGTTTTAATAAACTCTCTTCTGTTTATTTGATTGCCCAATTGATCAGGTATTTGATCTATTAAATCGAGCTCTTTAGATTTCAAATTATATCACCTGTTATTTCTTCACTATTAATATCACCAATTCAAAATCCATTTTCAAGAATATATGAAAGCAATCAAATATGAATAATAACTTTATATTGATATCTTTAAATGATACTCTGAATTGAATCTGCTCACATATTTATCAATTCTTTTATGAATCTATTTTAATAAAGTTTAACTAGGTGAACAGGATTTTTACTTATTAATTTATTTAACTATATTTAGTTATTGCACTTGAATAAAATAATTATTTACAAAGGAGTATATCATGCGATTGGTATCCTTATTTTTAACTATATTTGTTTTCATTGTTCCAGTTTTATCAACAGACGGATTACTGAGATTTCCTGATGTTTACAACAACCAGGTTGTATTTGTCTGTCAGGAAGATATCTGGATTGCTCCGACTGAAGGCGGTACCGCCATGCGTTTAACCATGAATGATGGCGAAGAACATTATCCCAAATTTTCCCCGGATGGAAGTTTGATTGCTTTCAGCGGTGAATATGACGGCAACGAAGATGTCTATGTTATGAATATAGATGGCAGCAATATCACACGCGTAACCTGGCATCCCGGAAATGATATAGTAGTGGGCTGGCATCCGCTGAAAAACAAGATCATCTTCACGTCCAACCGATCCAGTTACAGCCGTTTTAATCGTCTTTTTATGATTGCCCCGGATGGCACTGGCTTAGAAGAAATGATTTTATGTGAAGCTGTGCAGGGCAGTTTTTCTCCGGATGGCAAACAAATAGCTTATAATAAAGTTTCCCGGGAGAACCGCACCTGGAAACGGTATAGGGGAGGTACCGCTCAGGAAATCTATGTGTATAATCTTGAAACAAATGAGGAAATCAACATAAGCAATTTCCGCGGCACTGATCGTATCCCGATGTGGATCGGCAATAAAATTTACTTTAGTTCCGATCGTGACCGTGTACTAAACATTTATTCTTATGATACCCAGACAAAACAGATTGAGCAAATCACTAATCATACTGCATATGATATACGCAGACCAAGTTATGGCGGAAATCAAATTGTGTATGAACTGGGCGGTGATTTATATTTGCTCGATGTGAATAGCAAATCAACCCATAAATTGGACATTACTATTCCGGGAGATGCACCTGAGCTTAGGCCTTACTTGAAAGATGTAAAAGATGATGTTACCGGTATTTCCATTTCCCCATCAGGCAAAAGAGCATTGATTGAAGCCCGTGGTGAGATATTCTCTGTCCCCAATAAAGATGGTGCAACGCGTAACCTCACTAACTCATCCGGAGCACATGACAAAGATGCTGTTTGGTCACCCAATGGTAAACAAATTGCCTGGTTTTCCGATGCAAATGGAGAATACAATTTGTACCTCAGTGATCCGATGGGTAAATCAGTAAAGAAAATAACGGACTTTAAAGATGGTTATCGCCATACCCTGCGCTGGTCGCCGGACAGTAAAAAAATTGCTTTCACCGATCAGACTTTGACACTGAATATTATCGATATTCAGACCGGAAAAATAACCAAAGCCGACAAGGCTGAATATGAAAATATCGATGTCTCAATCGATGTTAAACCGATTTATGATTTTGCCTGGTCACCAGACAGTCGTTATATCGCCTATTCCAAAATGGATGAAACATTTGTTAATAAGCTATATATTTTTGATCTGAATAAAAACAAAGTTCACGGAATTAGTAACGGTTTGTTTAATGATTTCCATCCCGTTTTTTCAACCGATGGAGAACACTTATTTTTTATATCTAATCGAAGATTTGAGCCAACCTATGGTGATTTTGAATGGGAAATGGTCTATAAAGATGTCGCCGGAATTTATGCTATGACACTTCGGAAAGACGGACCATCCATCCTGCCATTTAAAAGTGATGAAGAGAATGGGAAAACAATAGATTCAGAAAAAATACCTGCTAAAAAAGATATAAAAGTAATCATTGATTTTGATGGTATTGCCGAACGTGTTGAAGCTCTCCCATTAAAAAACAGTAATTACCGTAATCTCGCAATTAATGAAAAATCTTTATTCTACCTGAATAAAGAAAAAGGTGATTTTAACCGCTTTGAGTTCCGGAATATCGGATCACGTGATCTGATGGCTTATTCCTTTGAAGATCGTTCTGAAAAAACAGTTATAAAAAGTATTGACGATTACGTTCTATCAGCAGATGGTTCATCGATAATCTATCGCCAGGGAAAAGATGTTGGTATTATAGCATCGAATGAACGGGATTCCAAAGGTGAAAAAATCAGTCTTACTGATTTAAAAATGGACTATGATCCAATGGCTGAATGGCAGCAAATTTTTAACGAATCCTGGCGGATGGAGCGTGATTTCTATTATGAACCGAATATGCATGGGATCGACTGGCCTGCAATGAAAATTAAATATGGTAAACTATTGGACAAAGCGACCTGTCGTCAGGATATCCGTTTTATTGTCGGGGAACTGATTGGAGAACTCAATACGTCACACACTTATGTTTATGGTGGTGACCAAAAACGTAAAGCGGAATCGGTTAATATCGGATTACTGGGGGCTGATTTTGAGCTGGATGCAAAATCCAATCTTTACCGATTTAAAAAAGTATACAAAACAAATAACTGGATCCGAAACAATCCGGCACCTCTGGCTGCCCCTGGAAGAGAGGTGCATGACGGTGAATATCTGCTGAAAGTGAACGGACAGGAAGTTAAAGGTAAGCGTAATGTTTACAGCTATTTTGTTGATTTAGCTGATAAGCAGGTAGTGCTCACTGTTAGCAGTAAATCCAATGGCAGTGATGCCCGCGATATTACTGTTGAACCAATCCGTTATGAAGGCTCTCTGCGATACATAGATTGGATTGAAAATAATCGTAAAATTGTAGAGGAAACATCAAACGGTGAAATTGGTTACCTGCACTTTCCTGATACCTACAATGGTTCAGCTGCGTATTTTCCACTTTATTATGCTCAGACTCAAAAGAAAGGCTTAATAATCGATGCGCGCTTTAACGCTGGTGGGCTTGATCCCGATATTTTTCTGAGTCGTCTGGCAAAAAGCCATATGAGTTACTGGACACGACGCTATTCGCATGATCAGTTTAATCCCTGGCTGTCATCCAATGCACATATGGTTTGTATCACCAATCGACAGGCAGGTTCCGGCGGGGATGAATTTCCCTTTGAATTCCGTCAGAAAAAAATGGGACCGGTGATCGGAACCCGAAGCTGGGGTGGTCTGGTTGGTGTATCCATGTTTATCCGCATGATCGATGGTGGCGGGTTAACCGCTCCCGATTACCGCATTTATAATACCAAAGGTAAATGGGTCGTCGAAAATGAAGGTGTCACTCCCGATGAGATTATCGATATCAAGTCAGATGAGATTGCCCGTGGATATGACGCTCAGTTAATGAGGGCTGTAGAAATTTTAAAAGAAAATATTAAAAATGATCCATTTGTCTGGCCAAAGCATGAGCCATTCCCGATAGACAAATAATTAAAAAAGCCCGCGTTTTTATGCGGGCTTTTTTGTGGATTTACTTATCCTAAATAAATGAACTATTACTTTACCTCGTTAGCTAATAAAACGTGAAATTTACAGAGTATTTTTTGAATTAGAATCATCTAATCC
>JARRPN010000253.1:0-8598 GCA_037382875.1 Calditrichaceae bacterium
CCCGCAGAATTTGCAGGAAAAATTACTGAACTTCGTAAGCGGGTTAAAAATATTGATCGGGCCATCATTAGTGTGCATTGCCACAATGATCTTGGACTTGCCGTAGCTAATTCACTGGCGGCTATTGAGACAGGAGCACGTCAGGTGGAATGCACTATCCACGGTATCGGTGAACGGGCCGGTAATGCTTCACTGGAAGAAATTGTTATGGCATTAAAAGTACGCAAGGATATGCTGGATTATTATACCAACATTAATACTAAAGAAATTCATAATACCAGTAAGATCGTATCCAGCTTAACCGGTTTGGTAGTGCAGCCTAATAAAGCTATTGTGGGAGCCAATGCATTTGCTCATGAATCGGGCATTCATCAGGACGGCATGTTGAAAAATCGCGAAACTTATGAAATAATGACACCTGAAGATGTTGGTGTTACGCGTACCTCAATTGTTTTGGGAAGGCATTCAGGTAGACATGGACTAAAAGCCCGTTTGAACGAGCTGGGATATGATCTAAGCAATGAGGAACTGGATAAAATTTATAAATTGTTTACGGACCTGGCAGACAAGAAAAAAGAAGTCTATGATGAAGATTTGCGCAGTCTGATGGGTGATGAAATGTATAAAAAACAAAAGTATTATCATCTGGACCACCTGCAGGTACATTTGGGTACACATTCAATCCCTACGGCGACTATTAAACTACGAATTGGTGAGACTGACTCTGTTCAAGAATCGGCCACAGGCGATGGTCCGGTTGATGCTATTTTTAATGCAATCGATCGTGTGCTTAATATGAAATACACGGTAGAAAACTACCAACTGCGTTCGGTAACATCGGGGCGTCAAGCGCTTGGAGAAGCTATATTACGAATTCGTTCCAACGGAAAATCATTCAATGGACGTGGTGTTTCAACAGATATTGTCGAGGCAAGTGCAAAAGCTTATATCAATGCAATCAATGAATTAAAATCATATAATGACAAACATTTAGAAACACAGCCGGAAATGGAAACGGAACCCCGGTGAGAATGTCTGGTTGAGTGTGGATGTGCTGATGACGCATGATGTCTGTGGTCCACCCACAATTCAAATATGGAAAAAGGAATTTGGCGAGAATGCTAAAATCTGGGATAAAAATAAACTGGTTATCTTTCCCGATCATTATATTTTTACAGCCGATAAACATGCCAATCGAAACGTGGATATTCTACGACAATTTGCAGATGAATATGGCGTTGAAAGTTACTATGATGTTGGCACTGAACGATACAAAGGCGTTTGCCATATCGCTTTGGCTGAAGAAGGGTATAATATTCCGGGTACGGTTTTGATTGGAACGGATTCACACACCTGTACTTCCGGCGCCTTTGGTATGTTTGCAACCGGTGTCGGCAATACCGATGCGGCATTTATTCTGGGAACCGGCAAGATATGGGAGAAAGTACCGGAATCAATCAAGTTTATCTTTGATGGCAATCTGCCTCCTTATCTGACAGCCAAGGACCTTATTTTACAAATACTCGGTGATATCACAACGGATGGAGCTACCTATCGGGCGATGGAATTTGATGGTCAAGCTGTATATGATCTAAGTATGGATGAACGAATGACGCTGACTAATATGGCCATAGAAGGCGGCGGTATGAATGGTATCATCAAAGCCGATGCTGTCACAGAAGCTTATCTGAAAGATCGCACAGATAAAGAGTATGAGATTTTTGAAAGTGACGCAGATGCCAAATACCATAGTACTTATCGTTATAATGCCAATAAAATGGAACCGGTGGTAGCAAAACCGCACAGTCCTGATAATCGTGACACTGTAAAAAATGTTCAGGGAACTAAATTAACCAAATGTTACATTGGATCCTGTACCGGTGGAAAACTTTCGGATTTTGTGAATGCAGCTAAAATACTTATGGGTAAGGAAGTGAAAGTGCCGACTTTCATTGTACCAGCCAGTACAACCGTGGCCAGAGAATTGGAAACAACTGACATCAGCGGTGTGTCATTAAAAGATATATTTAGCAATGCCGGTTGTGAAATTGCCCAGTCATCGTGTGCTGCTTGTCTTGGTGGACCTGCAGATACGATTGGCCGTTCAGTGGATCAGGATGTGGTCATCTCTACTACTAACCGGAATTTTCCCGGTCGCATGGGTAGTAAAAAATCAGAGGTTTACCTGGCGTCTCCATTGACCGTTGCTTCGTCAGCAGTTACCGGAAAAATAACCGATCCGCGAGAGTATTTATAGGATCGATTAACTAAAAAGTGGGAAATAAAATGGAAAAAATAATACGCGGAAAAGCTTACGTTTTAGGAAACAATATAGATACAGATCAGATTATTCCAGCCGAACATCTGGTTTACAGTTTGAGTGATGAAGAAGAATCTAAAAAGTATGGACATTTTGCCCTGTCTGGTACACCGCTGCATGAAGCCGGTTTGCCCAGCGGCGGCAAACCTTTCATTACTGATGATAATTATTTAAGTGAATATTCGATCATCATCGGTGGAAGTAATTTTGGTTGTGGATCTTCCAGAGAGCACGCACCCTTTGCTTTGCAGAAAGCAGGAGCTAAGGCCATTATTGCTGCATCATATGCACGGATTTTCTATCGTAATGCCGTGGATGGTGGATTTGTACTGCCGATGGAATCAGAAAACAAAATAAACAATATCATCGAAACCGGTGATGAAGTTGAATTAAATTTAACTGACTATACCTTAAAAAGGATAGCCGATAACAAGGTTTTTCAACTCAAGCATCCAGGTGATGTCCTTCCAATTATTGAAGCGGGCGGCGTGTTTGACTATGCCCGTAAAACAGGAATGATTGCCGGTTAAAATTTATTTGGGAAGATTATATGAGTAATCTAAAAATAGAACTATTCGATACAACCCTTCGTGATGGCACCCAGGGACAGAATGTTAGTTTATCCATCCATGATAAATTACTAATTACTGAAAAACTGGATGAGTTCGGTATTGATGTTATTGAAGGCGGCTGGCCGGGAAGTAATCCAAAAGATAAAGAATATTTTGAAGAAGTGAGGAAACTTAATCTCAATACAGCTCAAATTTGTGCTTTTGGATCAACAGCGAGGTTCCCGGATAAAGTTAAAGAAGATAATAATTTAAACATGCTTCTGGGAGCTGAGACACCGTTTATTTCTATATTTGGTAAAACATGGCGATTCCATTCGGAAAAAAGTCTTGGTTTAACTGATGACCAGAATGAAGAGCTCATTTATAAATCGGTTGAATTTCTCAATAAAGAAGGCCGGCGTGTAATCTTTGATGCTGAGCACTTCTTTGATGGTTTTAAGGATGATGCGAAATTTGCTATCAAGATGCTACAGGCAGCTGAAAAGGGTGGCGCCAATATTCTGGTTCTCTGTGATACCAATGGTGGAACGTTGCCAACCGAAATCAGAGAGATTTTTACAGATGTAAGTAAACATGTTAAAATACCCTTAGGCATTCATGCTCATAATGATAGTGATCTGGCTGTGGCAAATTCACTTGCAGCGATTGAAGCTGGTGCAGTCCATATACAGGGGACTATTAATGGACTGGGAGAACGTTGCGGAAATGCCAATTTGTGCAGTATCATTCCCAATATTTCCTTGAAATTAAAAATGGATACGAAATCACCGGTTAAACTGGATCACCTGACTGTACTATCGAATTTTGTTTATGAAATTGCAAATCTTACACCGCATAATCGTGATCCGTTTGTTGGTAAATCTGCATTTGCTCATAAAGGTGGTATTCATGTCAGCTCGGTATTGAAAGATAGCCGCATGTATGAGCATATCGATCCTGCTGAAATTGGCAATCGTCAGAATGTACTGGTCTCTGATCTATCAGGTCAAAGTAATATCCGTTATAAAGCCCAGGAACTTGGCATTGCGCTTCCGAATACTAAAGAATTTAACAAAAAATTTGTCAGTCATATTAAATCGATGGAGTACGGTGGTTATCAGTTTGACGGTGCCGAAGCTTCATTTGAATTATTACTGCGCGCCGAGCTGAATGAGTATGAGCCGTTTTTTGAAATCACCTATGCAAAAATAAATGTTCTTTATGATGATAATGGCCAGGAATATTCTGAAGCGGTATTAAAAGTTAAAGTAGGGGATGAAGAAGAACATACGGCCTCCGATGGTAATGGTCCGGTTAATGCTCTGGATAATGCCTTGCGTAAAGCTTTGCAACGGTTTTATCCTGAGATATCTGAAATTAAACTAGTCGATTACAAAGTACGTGTGCTTGGTGAAAAAGATGGTACCGGGGCTAAAGTTAGGGTGCTGGTGGAGACAGCTGATTTAGAAGATACGTGGTCAACTGTAGGTGTTTCTTTTAATATTATCCGTGCTAGTTTACAGGCATTGAGTGATAGCATGAATTATAAAATATTTAAAATTCATAAATCAGAACCAGCCTCGGTATAAATTTAATTTAATATTTGTAAATCTTAAACCTGTCGGAGTTTATTTTGGCAGGTTTTTTTGTTTTTAGTATAGATTGATTAGTTTTTTTATGTATGCGATGGATGTGAAACATTGTTTCTTTGTCATTCCCACGAAAGTGGGAATCCAATTATTTAAGTATGATCAAATCATCATACAAATCCTGCCAACTAGGATTATAAGTTTCAATCAATTCCATTTTCCACTGTCGATTCCATTTTTTAATGTGCTTTTCTCTCATAAGCGCATCACGAATATCATTAAATTCTTCAACATGAACTAATATTATTACATTATATTTTTTTGTAAATCCCTCTACTAATCCTTGTCGATGTTGGTAAATACGTTGGGCCAAATCGCCCGTCATTCCGGTGTATAGAGTTTCATTTTCATCTCAAAGATTGGATAAAAAATATGAAACTTCGAAATAATATTTTATGCCTGTGTTTATTGCTCCTTATAGTTATTCTAACTTGTACCAATGCCCAGGATAATAATTTACCTTCTGAGCTGCTGGAAAAGCTGCAAGCTAATCCCGATATCCAGATTAAAGAAACCAAAGTTGATTTGATGTTTACTCAGCCGATTGATCATAACCATCCTGAAAAAGGTACATTTCAACAATTAGTTCATTTATTACATAAAGATTTTTCCAAACCTGTAGTACTATGGATAGAAGGTTATGCATCCCGAAGTAATATAGAACAGGAAATTACCGACTTGCTGGATGCAAACCAGATTATGGTTGAACACCGTTATTTCGGGGAGTCCATTCCGGATTCAATGGATTGGAAGTATCTAACCATTAAACAGGCAGCTGATGATCATCATCGTATTGTTGAGGCATTCAAATCCATTTATCATGGTAAATGGGTAAATTCAGGCATCAGCAAAGGCGGGCAGACCACCATGTATCATCGTCGATTTTACCCGGATGATGTGGATGCATCAGTGTGTTATGTGGCTCCTTTAAATTTTTCGGATAAAGAACCCCGTGTTTATACTTTTTTAAATAATGTAGGTGATAAAGAATGCAGGGATAAAATATTAAACTTCCAGAAAACAGTATTAAAGAAAAAAGCTGAGTTATTACCATCATTTAAAGATTATGTCAGAGAAAAAGAATATACCTACAAAATAGGGCTCGATTCGGCATATGAATATTGCGTATTGGAATATCCGTTTTCATTCTGGCAGTGGCATAATCTGGACTGTGAAGATATCCCTTCTGTAACAGCTAGTAATGACAGCATTTTTGACCACCTGATGAAAGGCTCAGATGCTTATTTTTTCTCTGACAAGGCCAATGATTATTTTCGGTCTTTCTTTTATCAGGCTCTGACCCAAACAGGATTTTACGGCTACGATACCCAACCCTTTAAAGGTTTACTGACAAAAGTGACCAATCCGGATTTTACCATGGCTCTGCCTGAGGGAGTTGAAGTGTCTTACGATCCAAAGCCTATGCAGGATATTAAAAACTGGATTGATGAACATGGCAACAATATGATCTATATTTATGGTGAAATTGATCCCTGGAGTGCCAGTGCGGTGGAATTATCGGGTAAAACAAATGCCTTGAAAATGGTAAAAAAAGGAGGCGATCATCGTACCCGAATAAAGAGTTTTCCGGAAGATCAAAAAGAAAAAATTTTAAATACCCTCGAAGAATGGTTGCAGGTCCCATTAAACAGGAAAGCCGTAGAAACTGAAGAATAAATTGTATTATATATGAGGCAAAATGAAATGAGTAAAAATATATTCTTATTTATAACATTATGCGTAGTAGTTTCGTTTTTTTATCAACCTGTAAGTTTAGCTGGTGAAATTGATTCCACGTTATTAACGATTGACCGGATCTTTTTAAATCGCGAATTCAGTGCCAAAGGATTAGGTCAAACACAATGGTTTGATAATGGTGATAGTTATACTAAACTGGAATCGTCTAATACTAATGAAACAGGCGAGGATATTGTTAGATATGATGTTCTGACCGGGGACAGCAGTATCATCGTGCCTGCTGGAAAATTAATTCCCGAAGGTGACTCTCTTGCATTGGATATCGCATCCTACTCTTTTACTGATGATCAAAAGAAATTATTAATTTTTACCAACACAAAAAAAGTCTGGCGTCGCAATACCCGTGGGGATTATTATGTACTCGATCTGAGCAGCTGGGATTTAACTAAACTTGGTGGTGAGGCAAAACCATCTACACTGATGTTCGCCACTTTCTCTCCGGATAATAAAAAGGTGGCTTATGTATGCGAGAATAATCTTTATGTTGAGCAGCTTGATAACCATAAAATTAAAGCGCTTACCAAATCCGGCTCAGAAACCATAATCAATGGTACATTCGACTGGGTGTATGAAGAAGAACTGGGCTTGCGTAATGGTTTCCGCTGGAGCCCGGATGGGAAGCATATTGCCTATTGGCAACTGGATGCGGAGGGTGTTGGTGTTTTTTATATGATAAATAACACAGATTCCATCTATTCCAGGATCATTCCGGTACAGTATCCGAAAGTGGGTACGACTAATTCCGCCTGCCGGGTGGGTGTGGTCAGCGCAGATGGCGGTAAGACTAAATGGTTTGACATTCCCGGCGATTCCCGTAATCATTATATCGGTTACATGGAATGGGCTGCTTCTTCTGAAGAAGTTTTAATTCAGCAGTTGAACCGTGAACAGAATACCAATAAAGTATTACTCGGTTATATTAAATCAGGTAAAGTTAATAATATCTTTACGGATAAGGATGATGCCTGGGTTCGTATAATCAATGATGTCAAATGGTTTGAAGATGGCAAATACTTTACCTGGCTGAGTGACCGGGACGGCTGGCGACATATTTATACGATATCCCGTTCAGGTGATCAGGTCAGTTTGATCACAAAAGGCAATTTTGATGTAATAGATGTTCTTAACATTGATGAAACATCCGGCTGGATTTACTTTAGGGCATCTCCGGATAATCCGACCCAAAAATATTTGTACCGAATTAATATTAAAAACTCCAATTCTATGGAACGTGTGACCCCCGGAGATCAAGCAGGAACACATTCATATAAAATCGCACCAAATTTAAAGTACGCATTCCATTCCTGGTCTAATATCAATACACCTGCCACACATGAACTTATCGAACTGCCTTCCCATAAAACCATCAGGGTAATAGAAGATAATCATGCTTTAAAGAAAAAATTAAGTTCACTTAAAATATCGGATGCAGAATTTTTTAAACTTGAAATTGAACCAGGTGTCCAACTGGATGGCTATATGATTAAGCCGTACAATTTTGATCCATCAAAAAAATACCCTGTACTTTTTTATGTTTACGGAGAGCCTTCCGGGCAAACGGTACTGGATTCCTATGGAAGAGGAACAGGGAATTGGCATCATATGTTGACGCAAATGGGGTATATCATCATAAGCGTGGACAATAGGGGAACGCCTGGACCATTAGGGAGACAATGGCGCAAATATCTATATAAACAAATTGGGATTCTTAATTCAGCGGATCAGGCAGCGGCGGTGCGTAATATTAGAGAATGGGATTTTATTGATTCTACGAGGATCGGAGTCTGGGGATGGAGCGGCGGTGGCACCATGAGTTTAAACTGTATTTTCCGTTATCCTGAATTGTATCAAACCGCAATGGCAGTTGCTGCTGTGAGTGATGAGCGGTTATATGATACCATATATCAGGAAAGGTATATGGGATTGCAGGAAGATAATCTGGATAATTACATCAAGGGATCTGCAGTAACATATGCGAATCAGCTTGAAGGAAATCTATTGCTTATTCATGGTACAAATGATGACAATGTTCATTACCAGAATTTTGAAGTATTAGTAAATGAACTAATTAAGCAAAATAAAATGTTTACAGCGGTACCGTATCCGAACCGAACGCATAGCATCTATAGGAGACCAAATTCCCGGCGACATGTATTTGAAACATTAACGTGGTATCTTACAAATCACCTCCCACCTGTTCCGGTTGATTGATTATAAGATTCTATGATTTAATTTTGATGGGAATAATTTGTTTTTTTATCTTATTCAATGAATTGAATATTAGAGCAAACAATTAAATATAAAAGGGATTTTTATGAAA
>JARRPN010000254.1:0-4968 GCA_037382875.1 Calditrichaceae bacterium
CCAAAGAAGCTAACGTTACCGGATCCAGCCCTGCACCTGGCTCATCAGCAAATAGAATTATTGGATCCAGTGCAATTGCCCTTGCAAGAGCAGCCCGTTTTCTCATTCCTCCGGATAGTTCACTGGGTATTGCCGTTAAAACATTCTCTAAACCTACGAGTTGTAACTTCAACTTAACTATATAATTTATTAGTTCAGGACTCAGACCGGTATGCTGTTCCAGGGGTATAGCAATATTCTCAGCGATTGATATCGAGTTTAAGAGAGCTCCATTCTGGAATAAAACGCCTATTTTTCGACGTAGTTGTATAAATTCATCTTCATCAAGATCTTGAATTTGCATTCCAAGTATTTCGATATTGCCTTCTTGTGGTCTAATAAGCCCAATTAAATTTTTTAGCAGTGTTGTTTTTCCACAACCGCTTGTACCGATTATGGTTATAATTTCGCCTGGATAAATTTTCAATGATATATCTTGCAAAACCTGGTTATCATAATAACCACTGTATAAATTATCGATAGAAATAATCGGATCTTGCATTAGAATGCTGGTTCTCCAAAATAAAATATTAAACCAATAATACTATCTGCTAAGATAACCAGAAATATCGAAACCACAACAGATTTTGTGGTCGCTTTTCCGACGCCTTCAGAACCACCTTCAACATGTAATCCAAAATGGGCACCTGTTAGCAGGATAATAACTGCAAAAGTAATACTCTTAATAAGCGCTGTAATTAATTCTTTATAACGTAAGACAGAAATAACTTCATCAATAAAAGGAACAACACTCAAATCAAGATAGGTTATACCTATAATTAATCCACCGATAATTCCAATTAGGTTAGCAAAAAGTGTAAGCATCGGCAGCATAAATAAAACTGCCAGTAATTTTGGTACTAAAAGATACGGAATGGGATCAATACCCATAACCTTCAAAGAATCAATTTCCTCACTTACAACCATATTGGCTATTTCCGCTGCTATGGCTGATCCAGACCGGCCGGCAACCATAATTGCTGTAATTAATGGTCCCATTTCACTTACCATAGCAATAGCTACCAAATCTGCCACAAAAATATTTGCACCAAACTGACGTAATTGTGCTGCAGACTGCAATGCAAGTATAAAGCCGATTAGAAAAGCAATAAGTGCAATGATTGGCAGAGCATTTACACCAATAAATATACATTGACGTATTACTTCGCCCTGCCTGCGTAAATATTTTTTAAATATGGAGACGAAACTCCAATAAAATAAATCTGAAAGAAGCAAAAGAAAATTTTTTAAAAAATCATAAAAATTGTAAAGTAAATCACCTAATTTTTCAAAAAAATTAATTTTTCCTGCAGATGTTATTTTTGGAAGTGACTGCACTTTGAATAATTCTAAAGTGTGTTCAAGTGGTGGCTTTATGTTATCGCAGTTTAAATGAAAACCATCCTTTTCCGCATCCTGAATGTATTTGTTGATTGCGGATGCTCCTGCGCTATCCAATTGGCTAACTTGTTTAAAATCCAGATTTATTTCTTTCTCATGATCTTCTTTATTGAGAGTGTCGAGAAGTTCTCTATATACTTTCTGAGCATTGGAAAAGGTGATGGATTCGGGTAAAATAATGTTTCGTTTATCTGTCTTCATTTAGCTGAGAGCAAATCATTTTTATAAAATTATTACATTCTTCATCTAATATCCGGCTGATTTCTCTGGCAAATATATTCATATTCGCATTTTCTTCGATATCTGAGGATCGATCAAATGTATAGATAACAAGCGTTTTTCCTGAATTTTGATCAATGAATTCCAAAATCATTTTGATATGTGCTGCATGTTTATTTTTATAGGCAACTCGTTCTATCAGATTGATCGTACCAGAGGTTACAAATTGTGAATTTAAGTCTATATCATTCAATACCGTTGCTTTAAAAAAATTATAAGCTTTAATTTTATCCCAGATGAAATAACGGATAGCTGTAGATGGATTCTCAGCCCAAATATTATAATAATAATAGACTATTTCATTACTTTTTGTACGTAAAGCTATTCGATCCTGATCATATACTTTTGATATGTTAAATCGATCAACCCTAACTACATATGGATATGAACTGCATTCCGATAGAAAGTGCTCATCATTTTCTGTAGCAGAATTATATTCTAATACATAATTTCGCTGAATTACAGAATTACTTCCACACGACCAGTAAATACTAAGCATTAAGAACATAAAGAAAATTACAACTTTATGAAACATTATCAGTGCTCCAGTTTTTCATCCGGAGGATTTTTGGGCTCACTTCCACCAAAAAGTAAAATAGATGGATTCTCATCAATTTTCCTGGCAGCGTTATTCAAATGCCGGGAAGTTTCATTTAAATCCTCCATGGTTGCATTAAAAACAGTTAAATTATACTTCAATATATGATCCATTTTATTCAGTACATCGTTCATCTGTGATACTGCTAAATTTATATTCTGATCAATGGTATAAATATTAGCTTTGTTTAACTTTTCCATAACTTCGCTAATATTTTTTAGAGCAATACGGACAGAATCAGAATAAACAAACTCTTCAATTTTATTTACCGCATTATTTGCGGATTTACTGGCACCAGATAATTCTGCCATACTTAAATCCAAATTAGTAATACTTCTCCCTATTTTAGGGCTGCTGTCTTCTAGTAAATCATTAAATTGAGAGATAGCGATTGTAGCTTCTTTGAGTAACGTAATGAATTCATCTTGATTTGTATCCGATGTAAGCCGAATAATATTATTTAATGCAAGTTCTATCTTTTCTGCAATAACTTCTGTTTTACCAGTAATTTCTTCCATCATAGATGTACCGGCCTTTATATATCCTTCTGGTTCAAGTAGCGCTGATTCATTCGTACCACCACGTAATTCAATAGCTTTCAATCCTGTTATTCCAAGTGTAGTTATATCAGCCCGTACATCTTCTTTGACAGGAGTTCCCTCTTTTAAAGAAACAGTAACAATAACCCGATTGACATTATCCGGATCAATCTTAATGTCACGGACAGTACCTACGCTAATCCCAAGATATTTAACGGTACTCCCCACATTCAAACCAAGAACAGATACATTTTCATAGGCGATATAATAAATATCCTGTTTTTTTAGATATTGGTTCATCGATAGGACAGCAATGGTTGTAATCAATATTATTGCAGCTATAAAAACAAAAATGCCCAGTCTTATTTTTTGAGATTTACTAATCATTTATTTACTCTGATAGTCTGATTTTAATGAAATCATACAATCTTTATTGCATAAGTGAATCTTGATTAAATTAAATTTAAATGTATCACTTATTTTTTACTTGCTTTTTCAATTTTATCAAGCGCTTTACCCTGCTCGACAATCTGCTCAGATGTAATTTCAATCTCATTTATTAAATTTACTATATCTTTCTCTTTTAATAATTTAGCTGGCGTTAAACCGACAACTTTATACTTTTCGAATATTAAGGATCCCAGCACTCTATACTGCTTATCTTGCTTCGCCTTTAGCTTATTAATTTCCATTTTATGTTTATATTTTTCAGCATAATCCTGTGCCGTTTCGGTTAATTCTTCAATTGCTTTACTTCCCGCTTCATAGGCTTCGGATACACCCTTTCTTACCTTATGAAGCAATGTGTCTGTAAAGCTAGATGCTTTTCCAGCAAGATCAGATGCAATTTCAGCTGTCCGATCCTTCACTAATTTTGCATTTGCATCAATATTTTCCGCTGCATCTATTAAGAAGCTTTTCTCCTTGGGCTTATCAGAGGTCTTGGTTTCTGTGACCGGCCTTACTTTTTCTGCGCTTTTTGTTGTGGATTGTTGTCTTACAGATGATTTTGATTTTGGTTTAGCTGTAGATGTCTTTTTTGCTGTTGTTTTGGTATTTTTTGATTTTGAAGCTGTTTTTCTGTTAATATATTTTAATATGGATTTTATTTAGAATTATATATATAAAGTAAATGATATCTTATCTAAATACAATAAGATTTTATGTAATGGTGAAATTTTATGAAAAAATGCTCATTGTTGATATATAATTTATTAAGGATGAAATTTTGTACAACAAGAATATAATTCTTAGAATCATAAAATAGTGCCATATATATGATCAGTTTAGAATCATTCTTCTAGTAAATAAAGTTTATTATCCTCAACAAGATAAATCATAGGTGCGATGACAATTTTAGGGTAGCGTAACCGCAGCCTTTTAACTTCACTAAGTATAAAGTCTGTTTCATTGCCAATTTCAAACATGGGTGCAAAATGCCTGAAATGATCTTCAGCAACTTCTTTGTTCCAGCCTGCGTTCTCAACTAATCCTTCAACAAATTTATCCTGACGGGCTATAAGGTTGACCATACCGCAATGGTTATGACCGATCAGCGCTATGTGTTTAACACCACCAACTGCAATGGCATACGAAACTTTAAATTCGCTATGGCGAAGATTAGCACCACCAGCCCGAATGATGTATGCAAAATTATCAGGAATATTCAATTTCTTACGATTATCCATGCACATACCAATCAATAACTGCGCAGAATCATAATCCTCAATTTCTCTTCCCAGATTATGAAACTCCAGCAATTTTCCTATGGGCGTATCCTGATATTCTGAAAAAATATGTTCTTTCTTCGAAATTGGTATAAGGCGATTCATAGTATATCACTTTCTAAAATAATTATATTCATTCAATTTACAGATTCTTATAGTATACAAGTTATTACAATCTTTTTATAAATACATAATAATTAAATTAATTTTATAAAACTAACGGTCTTAAAGTATATTTAATTCCGAGGATAAAATCCGGATATAAATTATATTATAAATATTTTCTGTTTTAGTTTTTATGAGGTATGATTAAGAAGAATCATAATTTCCATCGAATTCCAATTCCACCCATTCCCTCGCTTGCTCAAGAGTTTTGAATACCCTT
>JARRPN010000255.1:0-2288 GCA_037382875.1 Calditrichaceae bacterium
GAGCTGCTGATATTACAGGTAAGGAATCCTATAAACTGGATAACTTACTGGCTGATGTAGTGGAGAAAAGCCGGCGATATCAGGATATGGCCAACAATCTTTCTATTCGTGAATCGGAATTAAGCGGGCTTTTAAAACTTTATAATGAAAAAGCCAATGAGCTTAAGAAAAAACAGAGAAAATTTGAAAAAGAATCTGCTAAAGCCGGCAAACAGAAACTGGAAAATATTAATCGTGAAATTGAGTCGGTTATTCGTGAAATAAAGGAGTCACAAGCGAATAAAGAAGTTGTAAAACACGGCAGGGAAAAACTGAATCGAAGAAAGAAGGAACTGGAAACTGTTGTTGATGATCCCATCCGGCAAAAGGACATTGATATCAGCCAGTTGAAAACAGGACAGAAAGTGCACTCGCGCCAGTATAGTATCAAAGGTACCATCAGCCGCATTTTCAACAATCGAAATGAGATTGAAATTGAACGGGAGGGTATAAAAATTACTATACCGGTCACTGATATTGAAGTTTTTGATGAACATGGTCAGCCAGTTAAAATGGAACCAACCGTTTATATGAATCCCGGATCAAATATATCCAATGAATTGGATGTCAGGGGGCAACTGGTTGATGAGGCTTTGCATGATGTGCGTGCTTATCTTGATTCAGCTCTGTTAAGTGAATGGGAAGAAGTCCGAATTATTCACGGAAAAGGGGAAGGTACTTTGCGGATAGCTATACATAAATATCTTGCCGGTCTGAAAACAATCAAAGGTTACCGACTTGGTAAATGGGGAGAGGGCGATACCGGTGTAACCGTCGTGACATTAAAATAACGGAGGCAGTATGCCAGAAAAACTATTCTTAATTGACGGTTCAGCTTTATACTATCGAAGTTATTTTGCTTTTATACGTAATCCACTTATTAATTCCAAAGGTGAAGATACTTCCGCCACGTTTGGATTTTTATCTTCCATGACCAAGTTGATTGAAGATGAGAAACCGGAATATCTTGCTGTTATTTTTGACACTAAAGAACCTACCTTTCGTCATGAAATATATCCTGAATATAAAGCCACACGGGAAAAAATGCCTGAAGAGATGGCGGCACAGTTTCCGCGATTGGTTGATACCCTAAAGCGTTTAAATTTTGTATTGCTTGATAAAGCCGGCTATGAAGCGGATGACATCATCGGGACGTTGAGTTCAAAGTATGCCAGTAAGAATCTTAATATATATATTGTTTCCGGTGATAAGGATATGGCTCAATTAGTAAACGACCATGTATTTTTATATACACTGGGAAAAAGCAATCAGCCGTCAGAAGTCATTGATAAAGATAAAGTTATTGAAAAATTGGGTATCAAACCGGAACAAGTTATAGACTGGCTGGCCTTGATGGGAGACTCCTCAGATAATATTCCGGGTATTCCGAAAGTGGGTAATAAAACAGCTGTTAATATTCTGAATGAATATAATTCTATTGAGGGTTTATATGAAAATATTGATGACTACAAAAAAGGTGTCGTTAAGAATAATTTAATAGAATATAAGGACCAGACGGATTTATCCCGAAAACTTGCTATGATACATTGTGATGTACCCATAGATGTTTCTTTTTCTGATCTTAAATTCCATCTCTGGGATATGCAGGTTCTGGATGAGACATTAAAAGAACTGGAATTTCGGCGTCTCTTTAATCGTATGACTGCTATTGGGCAATCTGCCGGCCATGCAGAAACTTATAAGCATCATGAAGATGATGATGTAAAATATGTTCTTATAAAATCAATGCAGGAGTTTGATAAGTTTTATACTGATTTGAAAAAGCAAAAGGAATTTGTTTTTGATCTGGAAACTTCTTCTCTGGATTTTTTACTGGCTGAGATTGCTGGTATTGCGATTAGCTGGGAAGAAGATAAAGCCTGGTATATCCCAATAACTCATCCCGATATTTCGCTGAAAAAAGAAGATGTGTTATCAAAACTCAAGCCAATTTTTGCTAATCCAAAAGTAAATAAAATAGGACAGAATATTAAATACGATGCTATGATTATGAGACAGCATGGTGTGGATGTAAAGGGCATATATTTTGATACAATGATAGCTTCATATCTAATAAATCCAACAGGGCAGCACAAACTGGATAAATTATCCGAATATTATCTTAATTATGAGATGATCCATATAGAAGAATTAATTGGAACAGGTAGAAAACAAAAATTAATGACTGATTTGTTTGCAACTGAGGTAGCGCCCTATGCAGCCGAAGATGCTGATATTTCTTTCAAACT
>JARRPN010000255.1:2299-8206 GCA_037382875.1 Calditrichaceae bacterium
CAAATTGAAGAATCGGGCATGCAATCACTGTTATATGATCTCGAGATTCCCTTATTGGAAGTCTTAATGAAAATGGAAGAACAGGGAGTTAAGCTGGATACAGATCTGTTAAGAAAATTGTCTAAAACGCATAATGAACAACTAAATCAATTAAAAAAAGAGATTTATGAAAACGCTAATGAAGAATTTAATTTGAACTCACCAGCACAACTGGGTAAAGTCTTGTTTGACCGGCTTGAAATACATAAAGATCTTGATTTAAAACGGCCTTCGCGAACAAAAACCGGTCAATAGTCCACCAATGAAAAAACACTTGAGAGATACGTTATGCACCCCCTTGTGGATAATATTCTTGAATATAGAAAATGGAGTAAATTAATAAACACCTATCTGGATGCCTTACCTGGATTGATAAGTGATAAAACAGGTCGTGTACATTCATCATTTAATCAAACAGTAGCAGTAACGGGTCGATTATCCAGTAGCAATCCCAACTTGCAGAATATCCCGATTCGTACAGAAATTGGCCGGGAAATCCGCAACGCTTTTATTCCATCTAAACCCAAGTATAAAATTCTTAGCGCGGATTATTCTCAAATTGAGCTTCGGATTATGGCGCATTTATCAGGTGATAAAGCAATGATTAAAGCGTTTAAAGATAATCTTGATATTCATGCCAGTACAGCCTCATTAATTTTTGATTTACCGCTGGATCAGGTTGGTGAAGATCACCGAAGAAAAGCAAAAGCCATAAATTTTGGAATTATCTATGGCATGAGCAGTTATGGATTAGCATCTCGTCTGCATATCTCTAATGAGGAAGCGCAGGAATTTATAATGGATTATATGGCCACTTACCCGGAAGTGCAAGCGTATATGCAAAAATCCATTGATGTGGCTAAAGAGCAGGGCTATGTTGAAACCATGATGAACAGGCGTCGTTATTTGCCCGAGATTCGCAGCGATAACCGGCAAATTCGTGAATTTGCTGAACGTACAGCTATAAATACACCAATCCAGGGATCCGCTGCTGATTTAATAAAAAAAGCCATGATAGAAGTTCAGGAGTATATTGAGAATAAGGATCTGGAAGCTTCCATGCTGCTTCAGGTCCATGATGAACTTGTATTTGAAGTTAGAGAAGATCTGGCTGAGAAAATCAAGGGAAAAATCAAAGAAATCATGGAAAGGGCTGTAAAACTAAAAGTGCCTGTGATTGTGGATTGCGGTATCGGTGGAAACTGGCTGGAAGCCCATTAAATTTCGATTGTTAAACCTTCACTGGCTGCAAGAATTTCCATGGAGCTGCCACTGTTTTTTGCATGGCCCTGAGCAATTTTTAACATTTGGTCTATCATATCATCGTTGTGAAGGGGATCATGGTGAAATAAAACCAGCTTCTTAATCCCAGCTTTTATTGCGATATCCACGGTATATTCAACCGGTGAATGACCCCAGGTTATTTTCTTTTCGTATTCGTCCTGCGTATACTGAGCATCATGTACCAAAACATCCACATCAGTAATAAAATTAATCAGCTTTTTATTACCATCTTCTCCAAGTAACACCTGATCCGGATCATCTTTTTTGTCATTCTGCAGAAAAGGTTCGTTATCACTGATATAAACCAGTTTTTTCTTATTTAAATGAAATTTATATCCCAGTGCATTACCTGGATGATTAACATAAATGGTCTCAACCTGAATGCCATCAATTTCGTATTTATCTTCGAACAATGATTTGAAATCCATGGTAGAACCCATTTCCTTCATTTCAATTGGAAAATAGGTTGGATCCATCTGATCGGCAATTATAGTTGGTAAATCTTTTCCGGCAGGCTCACTACCATAAAATGTAAAATGATTACTCGATATGAATGCGGGTGTAAAAAATGGAATACCCTGAATATGATCCCAGTGCATGTGACTAATAAAGATACTGGCAGTAATCGGTTTACCTGACTTTAATAATTCATTGCCAAATACACGCAAGCCCGATCCTGCATCCAATATAAATAATTTGTCATTATGCCTAAGCTCGGAACAAGATGTATTACCGCCATAACGAACTGTTTCCGGTCCCGGTGTCGGAATGGAACCGCGTACACCCCAAAATTTTAAAGTTGCCATAGATTACCTAAATATATTTTCTAATTTCTTCAACCAGTCCCTGAAGCTCGATATATTCTGTAATAATATTCAGAAAATCTTTGTTATCATCAATAATGCAAATATCTGTTGCCAAATTGAGCTCCTGCCTCAATGTTTATATTCTAACAACAAACACAAAAGAGTTTATAGTATGACCTGAATAGCAAGGGTGACTCATATCACTTTAAACCCTTAATTGTTTTCGTCTCTCCATGTCTAATTTATGTATTTCCTGTCTTATCTGGATGATCTGTTTACTGTAATGTTCTACGGAATCTTCAGAATCTGCTTCGCTTTTTATCATCTCCTGAATCTCAATTGCTTTTTTATCGAGTTGACGTTTTTTTAACTGATATACACAATCGCGGGCAAATTTCAAAGACAAATCATCCAGAGTTAACGCAATCTCAGATATCAGATTTTTCATGGTATCATCTTGTTTAAATTCATTCATGAGCTGATCAAGACTAATACTTCCGATATCTTCAATTTCCTGGATAACATGCTCATAAAGCGATAACGTTGATTTGTTTTCAAATAATTCATTAGAAGCATTTTCTATAATATAATTACGAATTTGTGCATTACTTTGAAGAAGCAGACTTATAATTCCCATTTCAGCATTATACAAACCAGCCCGAATTTGAGGTTCTGTTCCAACTTCTGTTTTGTCATTATCTGACCGGCTCAAATTAGCA
This sequence comes from Calditrichaceae bacterium, assembly GCA_037382875.1. Taxonomy (GTDB): domain Bacteria; phylum Calditrichota; class Calditrichia; order Calditrichales; family Calditrichaceae; genus JAFGKZ01. Next base: position 5,148 of record JARRPN010000255.1, read on the forward strand.
TAACGGGATTTGTTGTGCTTAATTCGATTTAACTGGCTTACTAGCATAGATTCATTTATCTGAAGCTTTTCACTGAGTTGCTGAACATAAATGCCTATTTTGATTTGATCATCAAAATCAGCAAGTTCGTCTAGTAATTCTGCTGAAAAAGATTGTTTTTGTTCAATGCTGGGGTTGGGATATTCATAAATAAATTGATTGATCTGAAATTGAACAGGAACCATTCTTTCGTTAACGAGCTTATCAAAGGCTTTTGTACCCTTACTAAGAATAAAGCTATCTGGGTCATCACCATCCGGAATGGCTACAATGGAAGCATTCAGTCCCTGTTTTTCGATGATATAAGCATTCCGGATCGCTGCTTTGATACCGGCGCTATCGCCATCGTAAACGATGTAAACATCTTTTGTATAACGACGGATAAGTTTAGCCTGATTCTCAGTGAGTGCGGTACCGCTGCTGGCGACAACATTCTTATAGCTGCTTTCATACAATCGTAACAAATCAAAATAGCCTTCCACCAGAAAAACAAATCCTTCTTCACGAATGGCACTGATCGCAAAATTAAGTCCATACAGAATTTCGCCTTTTTTATAGATAGGCGATTCCGGACTGTTTAAATATTTGGGTTGTTGTTCTTCACGGAGTTTGCGACCACCAAATCCGATTATTTTACCACTAATATTATAAAAAGGAAATATGATTCGATGCCTGAATTTGTCAAGATGGCCGGTACCACGTTCCTTCTTTTGAATCAGACCTAATTTAACTGCTTCGTCAAGATCAATTCCTGACTTTTTTAGTTGATTCAACAACGATTCATAAGTATCTGCCGCGTATCCCAACCTGAATTTCTTTATGGTTGTCTCTGAAATTTTTCGATCTAAAAAGTATTTTAACCAGGTCTTAAATTGTGATTTGAATAGATTTTTTTCAAAATATGTGCAGGCAGTTTCATTAATATGGTATAAATTCTGAAAGTAGTCTGTCTTAGCTTTATCTTCCTCATAACGCGGAATTGTGATTCCGGCATATTCAGCTGCTTTAGTAACTGCATCCATAAAGGAAAGCTTTTCATAATCCATCATGAAGGTAAACAGATTACCGCCTTTGCCGCAACCAAAGCAATGAAAAATCTGTTTTTCAGGACTCACTACAAACGATGGTGTTTTTTCGGTATGAAAGGGGCACAATCCCTTATAATTTTGTCCGGCTTTTTTGAGATTAATAAACTGATTAATATAATTTACAATATTAATTGAAGAGCGTATTTCATCTATTTTATCATCATGAATTCGAGGCATTTTGATACATTTCTAACTTTATTGACAATAATTTTAGCAATCGGTAAATTGGTAAAAATTTAATGAACATTATAGTTTATAACAATAATTAACCTATTAAAAATTCTATTATGGAGAAACATAATCAAACAATGGAGAAGCAATTAAATATTGAGCTGGGCCCGGAAGAGGCGGAAGGTACTTATAGTAATCTTGTTTTAATTAGCCATTCACCGGCGGAATTTGTACTGGATTTTACACGAGTTTTACCGGGTAAACCAAAGGCAAAAGTATATTCACGTATTATTATGGTACCTCAACATGCAAAATCATTGCTTAAGGCATTAGAGGGCAATATAAAAAAATATGAAGACCAGTTTGGTGAAATAAAAATACACGGTCAGGAGCAGGGGAAGAACTTTGGTTTTCAGGAGAAAACCTGATCCATTCTTATATTTTATAAACGTAATAATTCAAAATTGTTTATTATCTGATCACCTTGCATAAATATCTAAAATACCTGTCAAAACATTTCATCAAAACAATTTAATCCGGCTAAAATAAGCCTGACTTTTATTGCATTGATTTTTGTTATTCTTTAACTTTATTAATTCAATAAAATGATAATATCTGAATCAATTTCTGAAGTAAAACGAAGAATAAATGTCGCTTGTAATCGTTGTGACAGAAGCAGTGATGAAGTTTCGCTAATAGCCGTAAGTAAGACTTTACCTGTAGAATTTATTGAAGATGCATACGAGGCAGGTTTAAGAATTTTCGGTGAGAGCAGGCCGCAGGAAGTTCGAGATAAAATACCTGTTTTACCTAAGGATATTCAGTGGCATTTTATCGGTCCTTTACAAACGAATAAAATCAAATATGTTCTTCCGGTATGCAATCTGATTCATTCGGTTGATTCAATGCATCTGGCAGAGGCAATTTCTGAATATTGCGAGAAGAAGGACATATCAGCTAATATTTTGCTTGAAGTTAATACGAGTAGCGAATCGAGCAAAATTGGTGTATCACCGATAGAAGCCGGTAAAATTTTTAAACAAATAAGGTTATTGTCTAATATAAACATTTTAGGTTTGATGACCATAGCTCCATTTACGGATGTAGAAGAAGATATAAGGCAATCATTCAGGTTGCTGGCGAGCTTAAAAGAGGAATTACACTCAGAAATAGGCAGGGATCAACGATTTGAATTATCCATGGGTATGTCCCAGGATTATGAAATTGCGATAGAAGAAGGAAGTACAATGATTCGGGTCGGTACTTCAATTTTTGGTCCTCGCGGGAGGTGACTTGAAATTAACACCAATTGAAATCCGCAAGCAAGAATTCAAAAAAGGCATGCGCGGTTATGATACCGTTGAGATCGATACTTTTCTTGAACTGGTTGCTAACGAATATGAGAATCTGATTAAAGAAAACGAAAGTCTCAACAAACAGCTTATCAGCATGGAAGCGGAATTAAAACATTTCAAGGAAAATGAAAAAACGCTGAAACAAACCTTATATAAAGTTCAGGAGACATCTGAATTATCCAAGGAAAATTCCGAACGTGAAGCGAGTATAATAAAAAAAGAAGCTGATCTGCATGCTGCCCAGATTACGGAAAAAGCCAGGGCGGAGGTCCATAAACTACGCGAAGAATTCATTGCATTAAAACAGCAGAAAGATTCGTTTGTCGCCCGTCTTAGGCATTTATTGGAATCTCAGATTGAACTGATGGAAGTGCTTTCCGTGGATGATGAGGAATTGAGTAAATTA
>JARRPN010000256.1:0-5306 GCA_037382875.1 Calditrichaceae bacterium
ACCAAACCAAAACGCGACTTCTAGGCATGCTCAACCCCCTTCTGCAAAAGCTCAAAAATTTGGCCTTATATAAAATATTAGGTTCATTGCCATATTTATTTGAAATTGTTTGAAAAAACTCCATTGCTTCAGCCAGATGGTTTTCCGCACTATGATCATGCCAGTCGACAATAACATAAATACCTAATTTGATGCAGGCATCAATAACTTCAAAAGTTCTTGCAAACTCGGTGAGTTTATTATCAAGATATCCCCCATTCTCAACCCCAATAGGCGCCCTAATTACCGTACATTTCCAGTCATCCCTAAGCCATTTTATAGTTTCCTCATTGTAGTATTCACTTCCCCACTGACTCCAGAATAAACTCATTCCCCGCAAAATTATAATTTCACCTTTTTTATCAACAATATTTCTTCCCTCAACCCTAAGCTGACCAAAATAATCAACTATAGTGCTTTCTTCTTTATCATCCGTATTAATCTCGCTGCAGGAATTTGAAACGAGCAAGAAAAATAGAAAAATATTAAAGATGTTAATTTTTCTTATATTTCGTGAAGTACCGTTTATAGATTTATTCTTTCCAGACATTTTTAATTCTCAATTTTAATAGAAAAAATTATTCATTATATCTATTTTAAATATTTTTCTACTTCTTTAAATGATTTTTCATCATTTTTGTAATTAAAATAATGCATCCATCGATTCAGAATCTCCTTCATATTGTTTATAGCATCATCATCTAAAAGTTGAAGATCATTCATTTCTTTGATCAACCGTTCACTTTCAGGCCAGTTTTTATCCATCCAATTAATGTTCAGAGCATTATAAAAGGAGGCATAGGTATTTTTTAAGAGACCTTCATTTTCGGGATACCGATAATATCCATCAGCATAAACTGCAAATGCCTGGATAAAATCCTTCTTTTTAAACAGTTGCCCTCCCCAGCTGAAATAAAGTCCAATCTCAAAATTGATATTTGACCGGGAATCCCGGTTGAATTCCTGAGCCAGAAGGACAAAATCGTATGCCTTTTTATAATCATGTTTCTTTTTTGCCAAATATGCCCGATTATAAGCTAAAAGTCCCAACAGCTCTGTATTCGTAATAATCCGACCCTTGCTATTTTTATTATAGTACAGTTTATCAAAGCCGATCTTTAACACTTCACTTTCAGGATAATATTTTGCCAGATACCGGGAGTATGCTTTTAAATTTTTTAATATATCGAATCCCATAGTACTTGTATTCTCTACGATAAGATCACGACCAAAATTATTAAAAATAGTATAAACATGACTAGTCGTTTCAAAGGCTTTGCAGGACCAGCCAAGATCTTCACTAATGGTATTATATAGAATGGTTGCCGCAACGCAATTATACTCTTTGTTGCGAACAATATCCTTTAATGTCGTCGATTCCTCAGCATAGGTTTTTAACCATGTAGAATGCAGATACATAAATACCGTTCTGGCTGAGCCTATCGGATCATCATAGTTAAAAGTGAAAGATTTAATCTTTGTTAGTAAGTCGTCATACCATTTAAGATAAGAAGGCATGCTGTCAGGATCTGTTACACCCGAAAGGATAAATGCCGCTTCAATTTTTGAATAATCATCAAGGTATCCATCGGATATATCTTCTTCCAGAGAACGGTTTCCACCCAAAACTAAATGTAAAGGAAATAAAAACAATATAAGAATATATCGTATCAGATAATTCATATTTTATACACAATATTTATTTGATTATTATATGGATAATATTAGCAATAACAAATAAGATGCAAATATTTTTAAAAAATAAAAAGAATTGCATCTATAATTAGGAACAGAAAAATATGATAAAAATAGAGAAGAATTAAATTATAATCTATTTAGTATATACGAGCTTTTTAATGATATTCATCTTCTTACCCGCTAATACATAAAAATATAGACCGGATGAAACAGCTGTATTATGCTCATTAGTCCCGTTCCACTGAAAATTATAATAGCCCGCGTTTAAAAATTCACTGTTCACAAGTGTTTTTATTTTTTGTCCAAGGGTATTATAAATGATTAATGATATTTCCGATTCCGTGGGCAATGCAAATTGAATTGTGGTTACACCATTAAAAGGATTTGGATAATTTTGCATTAATTTGCATTGTGTTGGCAAAGGAAGTTTTGCTACAGCAGAAGGCGTGATTGATAATATTTCAATTGCCCCGTTATAATCATACTGAATTAATCGGTACATATATTCTTTTTCCGGTACTACAGTCGAATCTCTAAATATATACTTTGTAGAATATGAAACTGATCCCTGTCCTTCTAGTCTTTTGTCGGATCTGTAAGAAGCTATCAATTCAAAAGAGTTTTCTTCGATTAATTTTCTTTCCAGCTCAAAACCCAGATTATCAATTTCACTGGCTGTCTCCCAATTAAGTTCAATAAATCCATGATTACCAGCCGCAGTAAAAGATGCAAGTTCTACCGGCAGGGAATAATCATCATTGGCTGTTTTAGTACCACCGCTCAGTGGAACACTACCTTCAGCAATAATAGTTTCACTAGATGTAACACCGGTTAATCCTAAGGAGGTTAGATCTGCAATCCGGGTCTGGTAGGTTTCACCATGCGTTAAGGGCGGACTCCAGCTATACATAACAAGCCAGTCTTCTGTAGTATTTGCTGTAATAATCACGGATGATAAAGTAAAAGTAGCCGTTACACCGGAGAAATTTGTGAAGGTCAGAACATTATCCGTACCGCTGTCATACACACCATTATTATTTACATCTCGAACTAATTGCACACCATCGGCCATGACGGTTCCTTCAGGATCGCCTGTTCCCTGATGTGTAATGGTGATACTATTAACCTGGATGTTTTCCAAAGTGCTTGCACTGAGTTTAAACTGCAGCATGGGAAAATTATATTGATCGGTAATATCACTCACACCCGGGTTATAGTCACCTAAATAGAGAGCCATACTTCCTACAGCGCTGATTGTTTTATAATTACCCACTACCGGAAATCCTGTTTCAGTAATGGGATCACCCGATGTAACACCTTCAGAGGTAATTAAAGATGCCCCATAAAGTCCCGCTCTGAATGTACTGCCATTAGCCGCCGTTCCATCGAAGCTAAGAACCAAAAGCCAGTTCTCAGAGGTTCCCGCTGAAATTGTTGCTGCAGGATCAAAAGAAACTATACCATTATCACCCGAGAAACTTAAACCGGTTCCAAGTTGCGTATCATTACCATCCAGTAATCCGTCATCATTCTCATCCCGGTACAATCGCACCGAATTATTTACAACATTATTTCTGTCCTGCCCTGTACCACTGGCAGTAAAGATAATCTCCGTTACATCAATATCCTCAACACCGCTGGCTGTTAATTTTATTTGCAGCATTTCCACATCCGTCGCATCATTGGACTCAGTTCCTAGAGGAGGCGTATTTGTACCTAAAGACAATGTTAATGAACCAGTAGCGCCAATAGTAAATAAACCGCCCAGCACCGGAACACCATTGGCATACACCGGATTGACTGAGTTATCACCGGATGCAGTGATATCCGTACTGTTGACGAAAGAAACCCGAAAATTTTCAAAATTATCAGCATTCCCGTTTAAGCTTGTTAAAAGGATATAGTTTTTATTTGTATTGGCTTGAATATGTTCACTAAATCCCGTAAAGGTTATAAAACCATTATCAGAAAAACAGGTTTGATTTCCATCCAATTGAGGTTCACCTGAGTCCAAAGAACCATTATTATTATCATCAATGTATAGTCTAAATGCACTGGGGGCAAAATCAGTCCCATCATCAAAAGTCCCTGAAAGTCTGAATGTAAATGCTGAGATCGTCACATCTTCATTACCTCCAACAGCCACATTCAGCTGAATGGCAACTACATCACTTTCAGTAGCAGTGATGTTAGTATATTGATAATCCGCTGGTCACACCAGTTGCTGTAATCAATGCATTCCCAGTATATGCTTGATAAGTTTCATTAAGGTCATTTTCATCACCATTAAAATTATAAACAGCAATATAATTTTTTGCGGTACCCGTACTTATCGTTTCAGTAAAACCAGAAAATGAAATGGTATCATTGTCTGATGCGGGCGCGGTAGTAGTGCCTAACTGCGTATCATATAGTGTATTGAGTAAACCGTTATTATCACCATCCAGATAGAGTCTTACAGATACAATATCACTCGGATCATCTCCTGTTCCTGTCATTGCCACACCTATCTGTGTAATAGTAATATCTTCAACCGGATCAGCCGCTAATTGAAATTGCATCATAACTTCATTTTGGGCTCCGGCTGAAATATAGCGATATTCAGGATTATTAGTTCCTGTATCAAAAGTTAGTGTCCCGGGTGTACCGGTAACATGCGTTTTTTTGCCGCCTACGAGATTAGATCCTGTAACATTGGCTGATTCTAAAGAAACCGCTCCAGTGCCTTCCAAATCTGAACTCAATACCGAAACTTCTGCATAATTACCCGCAGTGCTTGAAGTTATTGAATTTACTATTAGCCACTGTACTGTTGAACTGGCGGGTATAGTCTCTCCGGAAATTGATATGGTTACGGGCTCGGGTGTACTGTTTCCATTGCCAGCATAATTGGCGGATGTGATAAATCTATCAACATTAATATCTAACAGGCCATTTTCATCAATATCCTGGTAAATTCTTACCTCCGGATCAACAAAATCACCTTTGTGTAGATTATTGGTTTCAGGAATCACTCTGATACTGGTTATATTAATATCCTCTACATCATTGGTTGTCATGGTAAAGGCAAGCATGGTGAGATTTGGAGCAGTACCTCCAAAACTGACATCACCCGGATTATTATCAGCTAAAGCTAGAGTCATTGTCCCAATTTGTGAAATGGTCATCGCATTTCCATTTACCGGTAAACCTAAAGGTGAGATACTCTGTGATGAAGAAGCTCCCGTCGCTGTTACCTGGTTAAAGTCATCAAAATATACTTTAAATGTTTCGTCCGGTGATCCACTGCCATTCAAATTATACATCAGAATCCACTGTTCTGAAGTTCCTGCAGTGATTACTTCACTCAAACTGGAGAATGTAATCGAACCATCATCCGTAAAGGAAAATACAGTATCACCTATTTGGCTATCGTAGACAATATCATACCGTCCATTATTATTGGCATCAAAGATAAGGATCGCAGAACTAATATCCGTCGATTCATCGGCTAATCCTGATGTTTTAAATGAAATAGCAGAAATATCGATATTTTCAGTGGCATTGGCTGACAGATTTATCTGAATCAT
>JARRPN010000257.1:0-4335 GCA_037382875.1 Calditrichaceae bacterium
AGTTCACTCATTACAATATCCTATTTAAATTGATAAGCTATAAAATTAAATATATTTAGCATACCATGCAAAGAGTTGTAAAGCTATTAAAATTTATGCTGATTGCAGAATATTCAAGTAGAAATTCTATTTACTTTTTTCTGATTTAATACGTTTGATTTCATCACGTAACACTGCGGCCCGTTCAAATTCCAGATTAGCGGCTGCGACACGCATTTCTTTTTCCAGTCTTTCGAGCAACTCTTCCCTGCTCAATTTATCGCCATATGATACCTGGACTTCAGCAACTTTGGGAATCGATTTGCGGATATCCGCCACCGCTGTTGATCGCATTATTTCTTCAGCGGTTTTATATATAGTTTTGGGTGTAATACCAGTTTTTTGATTATACTCGAATTGTTTTTCCCGTCGTCGCTTACATTCATCCATAGTCTTCTTCATCGAATCGGTTATTCTGTGTGCATAGAAAATCACTTTACCACCAACGTTACGGGCAGCGCGCCCAGCCGTCTGCATCAGCGAGACATAGGACCGAAGAGCGCACATTGATGCCAGCCGTTTGTAAATATTCGGACAAGTCTTCCGCCATGCGTTTTGTCAATGTGGTGACTAAAGTGCGTTCTTTGATAGCGGCCCGTTCTTTTATTTCTTCAATTAGATCATCAATTTGTGTAGCAATGGGGCGAATTTCAATTTCCGGATCGATTAATCCGGTTGGACGAATCACCTGTTCAACCACAATACCGCCTGATTTTTCGAGCTCATAATCAGCTGGAGTCGCAGAAACATAAACAGCCTGATTAATGTATTTTTCAAATTCATCAAATTTTAACGGACGGTTATCCAGGGCACTGGGCAAACGAAAACCATAATCAACCAGTGTTTCTTTTCTTGAGCGATCTCCATTATACATGGCCCGGATTTGTGGTACAGTCTGGTGCGATTCATCAATAATTAAAAGAAAATCCTTAGGGAAAAAATCTATTAAAGTATAGGGATGTTCGCCAGGAGCTCTCCCAGATATGTGACGTGAGTAATTTTCAATACCGGAACAATATCCAATTTCCTGCATCATTTCGATATCAAAATTAGTACGCATTTCCAGTCTTTGGGCTTCCAATAATTTATTTTGGCTGCGCAATGATTTTAAATGATCATCCAGCTCTATTCTGATTGTTTCAATAGCCCGGTTGAGTTTATCGCTGGTGGTAACAAAATGTTTTGCTGGAAAAATAATAGCCTTATCATGTGTATTAAGCGTCTTACCATCCAGCGGATTGATGGTTTTGATTGAATCGATCTCATTGCCAAAGAATTCAATTCGATAGGCAAATTCTTCGTAGGCAGGAAAAACATCTATAATATCACCGCGAATCCGGAATACACCGCGGGCAAAATCAAAATCATTACGCGTATATTGTATATCAACCAGTTTTGTTAAAAAAGTTTGGCGATTAATAACCTCCCCTCTTTCAACCATTACCAGCATACCTTTATAATCTTCCGGTGAACCGATACCATAAATGCAGCTCACACTGGACACTACAACAACGTCTTTCCTTGCTAATAAGGAACTGGTTGCCCGTAAGCGCAATTTATCAATTTCTTCATTAACAGAGGAATCCTTTTCGATATAGGTATCAGTCGTTGGGATATATGCTTCGGGCTGATAGTAATCATAATAGCTTACAAAATATTCAACCGCATTTTCAGGGAAAAAACCTTTAAATTCACCATATAACTGTGCTGCCAGTGTTTTATTGTGTGAAATAATTAAAGTAGGTTTATTGAGTGCTGCTATCACATTGGCCATCGTAAAGGTTTTACCGCTGCCAGTTACACCGAGCAGTGTCTGAAAATTTTGATTTTTCTTCAAACTGGTTACAATCTCTTCAATAGCCTGTGGCTGATCACCCTGTGGTTTATAACTGGATACTAATTTAAACTGATTCATTTATTTTTTTCCAATAATTTTTGAATTAGTATTTCAGATGATAAGGTATTTTTTAAAAATAAAAAAGAAAAAATAAAAAAATTATGCTAACTTTTTAAATATCTGTGTGTCTATTATTTCGGAAGGAGAAAATTTGTACAAAGAGGATCATATTTTGATTGAGGAAATTCTCAGTGGAACGCTTGCATCTTATGATACTTTGATGGAGCGCTACCAGAATTTGATTTTTAAAATTGCCTATTCATTTGGCAAAAATAAAGAGAACGCCATGGATATTTCACAAAATATTTTTTTAAAAGCATATCAAAAATTAAATACGCTTAAAGGGCAGAATAGCTTCAAAGCATGGCTTAGCCGTATCGCTTATCATGAGGGAATTAACTGGACACGTAAACATAAATCAGCCATTCAATATGAAAGTATCGAAACTACCAATGAACCTGAAAGTAACTTACCATCCAGAGAAGATGAATTGCTGGCTAACGAATATCGGCATGAATTGATGCAATCACTTTTTTCTTTAAATACAAATTATCGGCTAGCAGTTGTGCTGCGCTACTACCAGAATATGTCCATTAAAGAGATTGCAGCTACTCTAAAATGCAGCGAGGGTGTTGTTAAAAATATGCTCTTCCGGAGTCTTCAACGACTTAGATTGATATTACAACAAAAACAGTCAGAGGTGTATAATGCATAAATGTAAAAAGTATCATGAATTGATAAAAAAACTAATTTCATCAGATTTAAACGAAAATGAAAAAAGTGTTTTATCTGAACATGTAAATAAGTGTAAAGAGTGTTCGGAATTGCTGAGCATTCATGAGAATGTTGAAAGCAATCAGAAAAATATCCCGATACCTACTCCAGATGAATTTCGAGCTATGCGACAAGATACATTGCGACAGATACGCTTATCGGAATCATCAAAATTGGATGCTATCTTCGATAACATTAAAAGACTCTTTGTAAGAGTTGAATTCGCATATGGTTTGGCTTTATTATTTTTAATTTTCACTGCATATACTTTTTATTCTTCGGAAAAAACTCAGGGGAAAATCCCATCCGATTTAATTGAGCAGATTGATTATTCCGCGCAGCAAAATCAAACTTTATCTGATATTGAAAATTCACCTTATACCTATAGCAATGTTGAAATAATAGAAAAAAATGACCGGCAAATTCATTTAGGATTTAATGTTTCAACTTTTGTCGAATTAACCCGAGATAAAAATGATCCATTGGTTAAAGATATACTTGCTCAGTCCATAATTAATTCACCTCAAACCGGTACAAAATTATCCACTATAGCATATGCGGAAGAACTGCTGGATCCTAAATTAAAAGAGACTCTTCTATATGTTGTTCGAAACGATCCCGATTTAGCTGTGCGGCTTAAAGCTTTAAATATCTTAACCAAATATGCTAATGATGATCAAATTCAGGATGCATTTCTCTTGTTATTAAAAAATGAAGAATCCGTGCAAATGCGCCTGATAGCGCTTGATTATCTGACATCGAATAAAATTGACACGAGCTTAATTGTTAAAGAATTGAATAAGGCAACTACGAGAAATAATCGACCTGTTTTAATAGAAGCACAAAAATATATAAAAAATTTAAACAGTAACTTATCAAACTAAGGAGGTTGTATGTATAAGCATTTAAGTATCATTTTATTAATGGTTGTTTTTGTATCACTTTTACACGCTGAGAAAATTGAAAAACTCATCGATGTTAAATCGGGTCAGCAGCTCAAAGTCAATATGACCGCAGGTGGTTCCATTACCGTTCAGGGATGGGATAAGAATCAGGTTAAAGTTGAATTGGATGTTGATCATTCTGATACCGATGAAGGTGACATTGATATCAGCCATAATTCAAAAGGTGTGAGCATCGAGGTCAGGGCAGAGGGTCATGGCCGTCACTATAGAACGCCGGATCTTATAGTTTATGTACCCAAGAAATTTGATTTGGATTTACAAACAATGGGTGGTTCTATAGAAATTAGTGATGTTGAAGGTGAGATTGATGGACAAACGATGGGTGGCACATTAAAATTAGCAGGTCTGAATGGCGAGATTGGATTAACTACCATGGGTGGTTCTATCTCGGTTAAAAATTCAAAACTGGAGGGCGAGTTAAAAACCATGGGTGGATCGATCGATTTTGATAATGTTACGGGTGGAATTAAGGCCAGTACCATGGGTGGAAGTGTTAGCATGACAAGTAATAAAGGAATGGATGTTAAGGACTTAAGTGAAGTAAAAATCAGTACAATGGGTGGTGAAATCCATGTTGACGATGCACCCAATGGCGCAGATGTTCATACTATGGGTGGTGATATTACTGTTAAGAATGCAAAGAAATATGTTAAAGCCAAA
>JARRPN010000258.1:0-6225 GCA_037382875.1 Calditrichaceae bacterium
CTTCGAATTTCATTTTATTCCAGTATCAATTTTTAGATGATAATCAACAGATAGAGTCCTGATACTTGGATCCTGGCACCTTTTTGAATTATCAAACTTAAACCTTTCTAAGTACTCTTGCCGGAACACCTGCCACAATTGTATTCGCCGGGACATCTTTAGTAACCACAGCACCTGCACCAATAATGGCATTTTCACCAATGGTCACACCTGCCAAGATAGTAGAACTACTGCCGATGGAAGCTCTTTTTTTAATCAACGTGGGGATACATTCCCAATCATCTTCAGTTTGTAAGCCGCCACCTTGTGTAGTAGCCCTTGGATAAATATCGTTTATGAAAGTAACATTGTGACCCACAAAAACTTCATCTTCTATTGTTACTCCTTCACAGATGAACGTATGGCTGGAAATTTTACAATGTTTGCCTATCTTTGCGCCTTTCTGAATTTCCACAAAGGTTCCAATTTTCGTATCATCGTCAATTTTGCAACCGTAAAGATTAACAAAATTGAATATTTTTACACCCTTTCCCAATTTCACATCATCTGCTATGCTCAGATATTTCATATCCGGATTTCCTTTCCACGATTTTTTATTGAGTGGTCAGATGCTTCTAATATTTTTGTGACCATTAAACCGGATTCACCACTAATTATTGAAGATTTTCCATTATCTATACATTCTACAATATGTCCAACCTCTTCCTTTAGCGCTTCAATAGACTCAATTTTAGGGCAATACATATCACCTGTACGGTATTGGATTAGCATATTATACACTTGATCAGCAGTCTGAATAACTTCAACGCCTTTATCATAAATTCGTACTTTTTCGCTCGGTTCGGTATCATCCCAAACAACCATTTTTTTACTACCTGCAAGCAATGTCTGTCTTATTTTTACCGGAGATAGCCAATTGGCATGAATATGAGCGATTAATTTATTTGGATAATAAACCGTTAAATAGGCAACATCTTCTAGTCCATTATTAAAATGATCAGATCCTGTTGCCATTACATATTCTGGTTTCTGATTTAATACAAATTGCATAATTGATATATCATGGGGAGCTAAATCCCAAATAACATTTACATCGTGCTGAAATAATCCCAGATTAACTCTAACGGAATCAAAATAGTAGAGATCACCTACCTCACCCTTATCGATGATTTCTTTCATTTTTTTAACAGCGCCTGTAAATAAAAAAGTATGATCAACAAATACTTTCAGATCCTTTTTTTCAGCAAGTTCAAGAATTTCTTCTCCCTGCGAACTTGTAGATGTCATTGGTTTTTCAATTAAAACATGCTTTCCCGCTTTAAGCGCACTTATAGCAAGTTCATAATGAGTAAACACCGGTGTGCATACTACAACAAGATCAATCATCTTATCTTTTAAGATATCATTGTAATTTGTTGTGATTTCTACTGAAGGGAAAGATCCTTTAATAAAATTCAAACGCTCTTCTTTTAAATCACAGCATAATTTAACATTTGTTTGAGGATGCGCATGAAAATTCCTTATCATATTTGGTCCCCAATAACCAACACCAACCACTGCAACATTCAGCATAATTAGCTCCTCGTTTTTATAATCAACGTAATGTTATTACTCAAAAGATAAAATAACATACTTTTGAATATAAATTATATATCGTATTATAGATATGATTTATTAGAAATAATGTTAGGAAAACTATGAATAAAGGATTCAATCAGATAGGTTTTACATTGCACCTTTAGATTTAAATACTGTTAAAATAGTAACAAATAGAATTTTTATATCCACCCATATAGACTGGTTATCAACATATTGAATATCATATCTCACCATATCATCAAAAGTCGTCTCACTTCGTCCATACGCTTGCCACATGCCAGTAATTCCTGGTTTCACCTCAGCAATGCGTTCGAGATGCCAATTCTTGTAAGAATCAATTTCGTAAGGTATTGGTGGCCTCGGTCCAACTAAACTCATTTCGCCTTTTAAAACATTAAAAAACTGTGGCAATTCATCTAAACTCGTTTTTCTTATAAATGCACCTACCGTAGTTACTCGTGGATCATCAACAATTTTATATATGGGTTTATCTTCCGTACCCATATTAATCTCATCATTTTTTCCTTCAATTAGTTTTTTTACATAATCCTGATGAATTTGATCATCCACATCAGTACGCATGGATCGGAATTTAAGAAAAGTAAACTCCTTGCCTAGATATCCTACCCTCTTTTGCTTAAATAAAATAGGTCCAGGTGAAGAATATTTCACCATTATAGCAATTACTATCATTATTGGTCCAAAGAGAAATATTCCAACAAGAGATCCTAGTATAGTTTTTAACGAAGATTTAATACTAATTTCACCTTTACCGGTTAATTGATTTAGGGTATAACAGGATAGTTTTACTGATTTGATTATTTCCCGGAAATTTTTCATCCTAGGTATATTCAATTGAGCATTTAAAGTTTGTTTCATTTTATTCAAATAAATATTTGCACCTTCTTTATCCGTATCAACCAAAAGTATATCTATTTGAGCATTGCTTTTTACACATTTAATGTCCACTTCGCGTGTATTTTGGTTAATTAATTCAATTAATAATTTTAGAAATCGATCATATTTTAATTTTTTTGTATTAAAGACATTTATTTTGAGTTCAGTGTATTCAGACATATCAAAGATTAGATAAGATAGTGGTAATCCTGATCGATAACTACGAGCAATTTCCCTCTTCATTATAGTGGAAAATTCAGAAGAATCATGCCAGTTGTTTCTTTTATCCGGATAGGGTAAATGAGCGGCATAACTTTTTTGTTCAGTTGAAGTTTCTTCTAATTTACGTTTCAAATTGTTCATTATGCTTTAATATAAATAATCTACTAATAGGAATTATGTTAAAAATTTTATATATATTACGTTCTAATTGGATAAATAGCTGTGATATATTGCATAAAATCTCAATTACGTATTATATATTAATAATATTTACCAAATATCAAATTATAGTTTTAAATATAATAAAATATTGGAATTATTTTAAAAATCTAATAATTTATTGAATATATTATTAATATGAAAGTGTATATTTAAATGGATATATACCAAACCAATTCAGGTAAATAAATCTTGATGCTTATATTTTAAACAAGAATACAATTTTTATAGATTTTATATTTGTTCATTCTTTTAATCAAATACCATTTTTCATATTTTTAAGAATCAATATTGATAATAGGAATATTGGTACTTTCTACCTTTGACAACCTCATTTGATCCATTAACAACAAGGCCAATGACATTTTCTTTTACTTTTCTAAACTCATTCAGATTATTCTTAAAATGAGACAAATTTGTCTTTCCTGATCTTAGAACTAAAACAACATTTTTTGAAAATTTGGCCAAAACCATTAGATCTGTGTTTAGACCAAAAGGTGGTGAATCAAAAATGATACATTCAAAATTATCATTCAACAATTGTAACAATTCTTCCATCTGCGGACCACCCAATAATTCTGAAGGATTCGGTACTGAATTTCCACTCGTCATAAGAAATAGATTCGGTATATGTGTATCCTGGATAAAATCTGAAGCCATATTAATATTAATTTTATCTTTTTTAATTAATAGATCGGTAAGTCCAGGAATTTTATTCTTAGCAAAAGTACTGTGTTGAACTCCACGTCTTAAATCACCATCAATAAGTAATGTTTTCTTTTTTTGTTGCGCAAAAGCAATAGCTAAGTTCGCGGAAATTAATGACTTGCCTTCACTTGGAAAAAGGCTACCGACAATGATTGCTTTATTTTCATTATCCAGTTGCATACCAAGAACCGTCCTTAGTCTTCGGATTGTTTCTCCCGCAAGTGTTGGTGCATAATCACTGATGATTAATTTTGGATCTATTGTTTCATTATTTTTAAAATGCTCATATTTTTCATCTGTGCCTATATCAGGAACTTGAGCTAAAATAGGTAGTTTTATTTTATCTTGTACCTCTTGTACAGTCCATATTTTTTTATCAATAAATGCGAATGCTATCATGACTAATATCCCAAGAATAATACCAAATAAAAATCCAGCAACTATGTATAACATATTTTCCCATATACTACTAGGCAAAATTATTGGTGGAACGGCTCGGTCCACAATATAAGCATCAGGAATAACAGCTGCATCAGTCACTTTAGCCTCATTATAACGAACCATAATACTTGCTAAAATATTCTCCTTTATTTCTCGATTCCTTTGTAACTCAGCCAATCTTAATTCATTTCGAGGCAACGATCTTAAAGTCCTTTGTTCATTACTCATATTACGCCTCGCTGCGTTCAGGTTAGTTGATAATTTCTTTTTATATTCATTCAAACGTCCTGATATTTCAGTTTGTGTTTGTTCAATCTGCGCTACAATGTTTTGAACTAAAGGATGATCCTCACTATAATTTTCATTTATAAGCTGGCTTTTTCCATTGAGTAATGTCTGATATCTATTAGATAAAAGTGATGCACCTGGTACATTCTGATTTTCTAAAAATGAAATGATTTCAAGAAATACAAACTGTTTGGCTTCCGGTAAATCACCAGTCACTAATTTTTGTTGCATCTGATCTATACTGAGTTGTAGATTTTGGATGTTATCAATTTCTACTCTATGATTTGCCATTTCTCCAATCAATGTTTCTCTTCCTTGTGAAAGGAATACATTAGGATTTTCTTCTCTGAATTGTCTGAGTTCCTGTTCCGATTGGCTTAATTCAACTTGCGCCACTTTCATTTGTTCATCCAGAGTATTCAATATAGAAAGCGTTTGAAACCTTTTATATTCAAGAAGCCGTTTAATAAACATATCAGCTGCATTATTAGTAACATAAGGCGAGAATTCAGGATCACTATGTTCAAAAGATATTGTCATTATTGTACGTGTTCTATCCAAATCATAATAAAGAGATTCTTTTAAAAAATTAGACGCCAATTGAATGGATGTGACAACAAATTCAACCTCATCAAATTTAGATAATTCGTTTGTATTAATAAATAAGTCTAAACCATTCTTGTTAAACACTAGCCCTGTTCCTATTGAATCAGTCAATGTTTTTATAATTGATCTATCCTTTGTAATAGGATCCTCAAATTCAAAAATATAGGTAGGTGTTTGTATTTTAATAGTATATTTTCCATAGACAGCATCTGGACCAATATTAATCTTACTAAACAAACTTGTTCGTCTAACTTTAGGTGTTAAAATAACCAAGTTCAAATCCAAAGAGTCAACAACACTCTCCATAAAAGAATTTGATGTGAAAAGCGAAGCTTTACTTAACGTTTCCATACCTGCTGAAAAATCAGTAACGGCACTTATACCCCGGCTTAACCTAGGATCATCAAACCGTATGACAGCAGACGTAGTAAACTTTTTTGTTCTCTCAAGATAAATGGGTATTAATGTTCCAGCTAATATCGAAAAAACAATTGCAATTACAAGAATCCAGACTTTTTTCTTTAAAACATAATTAAAATATTTTTTTAGATTAATTGGAGCTGGGGTATTTTCATTTTGAAATAATTTAGCTAAATCAACATCCATAAATTATCCTTTAATTTACTTCATTTATTCAATAAATTTACAAATTAAGATTAATAATTTAAATTATTTTGTTTAAAATATTTAATATAAAAATTTCAAAAATTCTGTTTTAAATTTATACAAATATATAGCCATAAATTCTTCTTGTAAAGATATTATTTCTATTCATTTATAATTATTATTATTTACATAAATTTTAACATTTTTTACTAATTTAAACTTTATTTAAATCAATATAAATCATCATTTTTATTTTAATTTCAATTTCTGAATTTTTCCAGATTTATTTTTTGGCAAAACATTTCGATATTCATAAAACTTAGGTATTTTATATAAAGAAATCTTGTCTTTAAGGAAGGTGTTGAGTTCATCGTTTATATCAGACTTTCCATCTTTTAGAACGACATACGCTTTAACAGCTTCCCCCAAGACATCATCTGGAACGCCAATAACAGCTACTTCAGTAACATCAGGATGTTCATGCAAAGCTTCTTCTATTTCCTTAGCGCTGACCCGATTACCTCCCACTTTAATCATGTCTTTACTACGACAGACCACATAAATAAATCCCTCATTATCCATCTCACCGATATCACCCGTCCAGTAGAGACCATTAAGTAAAACTTTTTCAGTCTCTTC
>JARRPN010000259.1:0-3903 GCA_037382875.1 Calditrichaceae bacterium
CTTGAAATTGTTGAATTTGTAACTGATATTCAGCTTTATAACCGGATATTCAGGTTTTCGGTGAACATAGAAACGATAATCACTTCTGTCAATATCAAACTTCAGCTGATTGGTGTTGAAAATATCTGATGCAACCAGTGAGACAGACAGACGCTGATTGAAAAAATCGTGTTGTATAGAAGCGTCAAGCCAGTAAAAGCGTTTCACAGTTCCGATTGAATTTCCTAAGCGATCGTGAAAATAGAATCCCATGAGCTGTATGCTGGTATTTTTACCAACACTAAATGAGTTGATTAATCGGGTATCGAAAGTGAATGCGCTTCGGTCAAAAGCTTCATCATTCATAACCCCCTTTGAATTTTGCCCCATAACATTAAGGCTTGCATTCAGACTCAACCATTTCGTTGCTTGCACATTCACCATATTTTCGACGCCAAATTCTTTGTTGTCCGAAATATTATCGAAGGTTAAAATCATAATGCCGTTCTCGTTGCTTCCGATAACCTGGGTAAAGGCATCATTGGTGTTGCGTATATACGCCTGCGAGCTATACATACCTTTCGAAAAGTGTTTTTGAATTCCCAGTTCATAAGAATCGGTTAAGTTTGGACGCAATAAGGGATTCCCACGTGCTTCCTGGAATTCATTACTTACATCAGGAAAAGGATTGAGGAAAAATTCATCAGGGCGGTCGATTCGACGAGAATAATTAAAACTTAATTGCACACTTTCACTAAGCGCCTTTGACAACGTAAGTGTGGGGAAGTAGTTCAGCTTTTTGTATTCATAACTTTCATTAAGCGTAAAACTTTCGATCAACCGATTGGTATATTCCAGACGTAATCCCAGGTTATACGAAATTCCTGCTTTTTCACCGTTCAGATTTGCATAGCCCGAGTAGATATCTTCACTAAAATCAAATTCATTCGTAAATATGGTGTCGGCTTCCCATCTATTAGATTTGAAATTATAATTGTCTGCCTGCAGGTCGATATACCTGTGGTATCTATGGTATTGTCCACCCAGCTCTAAGCTGCTACCATTTTTAAAGGATTTTGTATAATCCGATTTTGCCCTGATCTCAGTGCTGAAATTTTCATTCTTCAATTCCATGGAATAGTACGGGGTAGTTCCAATCAAATCAAAATCAGAGGCAGTTTGATACCTGTCTGATTCAGATTCCAGCAAATAATTTATCTTGGAATAGAAAACGGAATTAGTCCAATTGCTGCTTTCGCTGAATGTATATGTATGGGATAGGTGGTTGGTAAAATAGTCAGCTAAATATGCAGTACCTAAATTTTAATAAACATAGGTGTGCCCGGCTTGATTTCCTATGGTTTCATCGTAATTAAAATTCGCGTCAACATATAAATTTGTATAACCGGCTTCCGCTGAATAAGAGAAAGTATTATGGGAGTTAAAATTGTAATCCAGGGTAATGTTAGCACCTAGATCTTTATCGCTTTGTTCCCGGTAAAAAAGAATGTCATTACTTCTTCGCTTTCCATCTACAGTTGTTTCTATCAACTCATCCATGTTATAAAACTGGACTTCATCTTTCCACTTAGCACCAACGGTAACATTTAATTTATTGTTTGTATAATTTACATTCAAGTCGCTATTGTACTTGTCGCCTGTTCCTGCTGAAGCATTGACTAGTCCACTTATTCCAGGTCCTAATCCTTTTTTTGTAACGATATTTATTATTCCTGCTGATCCTTCCGCATCGTATTTAGCAGATGGGGTGGTAATAAGCTCTATGTTATCAATCCTGCCTGCAGGCATTTGTTTCAGAACCTCATTTGGTTTTAAAGCAGTTGGTTTGCCATCTACCAGCACTTTAAAACTTGAGCTTCCTCTGAGTAGTACCTCGCCATCCTGGTTAACTGTAATAGAGGGTGAAATTTTTAGAGCATCAATGGCGTTTCCTCCATTTGCTGATAAATTCTTATCTACGTTTAATACCTTTTTATCCGCTTTTATAATCAAATTCTTTTTTTGCCCAACAACAGTAAGTTCATCTATATCTGTACTTCCTGCCTTCAATTGAATATTATTAAATTCAACTCTATTCTGGTTTTCTTCAATGCGAATATCATCCATAACCCGGCTTTCAAATCCCAGGTAATCTGCCACCATGTAATACGTGCCGAAAGGAATATTTTCTATGCTGAAAACTCCTTCTTCATCTGTTATCGTGCCATTTATAAGAGAAGAATCAGAGGCGGCGTATAAGGCAACGGTCGCATATTGTAATGCAGCGTTCGACGTCTCATCAGTAATTTTTCCGGCTATGAGTCCCTTTAAAAACTCCGGATCTGCTGCCTTAATAGCATTCGTAGAAAGGTTTAGCAAGAGGATTGCAAGAAGTGACAATATGAAAAGAGGTGTTCCTGTTTTTCTGATTGTGTATTCTGCTTTCATAATTATCTGTCTTTTGATTCGCTCTCCTTCATCCCTAAAACAGCAAAATTGTTTTTCGAGTGAAGCAATTGAATCGATTTCAATTTCTGAAAGCAAATATGAGGCAGGATGATAACCTGTGCGACCGAATACGTAAAGTCGAACGTTTTTGTAAAATCAAATGCGTTCGACTATTTATTGGAAAAGGTTCGACTTTTTGCTAAGCGACTCTGAGTGAAGCGTTTTTCTTAAATTCTGTAGGTGTTATTCCACTGTGTTTTTTGAAAGCTGTATTGAAGGAGGACTTTGAGTTAAATCCTACTTCGTATAGAATTTCAAGGATGGTTAGCTTCTCGTCGCTTGAATTCTGGATCAAATCCATCGCCTTTTTAATGCGGTATTCATTGATGAAATCGAAAAAGTGCTTGTTAAGTGTGTGATTAATACTTACGGAAAGCTCCCTGGCCGGAACATTTAATTGCTTTGCCAAATCATATATACTCAGGTTCGAATCCAAATAGGGTTCATGTTCTTTCATGTGCACCCTCAGTTTTCGAATAAGTTGATCATTATCTTGTTCCAGTTTTTCAGCAGAGTCCGCATTTTTCGAGTTTGTATTTGAATTTAGCATTGTTTTCACTAATTGCACGTCAATATACACTCCGGAAAATAACTTGGGATTTAAAAGGGCTTTGATAATG
Organism: Calditrichaceae bacterium; assembly: GCA_037382875.1. Lineage (GTDB taxonomy): Bacteria > Calditrichota > Calditrichia > Calditrichales > Calditrichaceae > JAFGKZ01. Next base: position 3,108 of record JARRPN010000259.1, read on the forward strand.
AGCCAGAAAATAATCGATAAAATCAATACAACTACAATATTTTGTGCAAGATTATATATCTCAACGGCAGAATTGAAGCGAATTATGTTCTTCAATGTAGCAACAATCATCTCAAAGGAAAAAAGCAATATAAACTGTAGTAGCCATTTGTAATTTTCTAGCTTCTGACTGGAATAATTTTCTAATACTATTTGCTTGTATTTATAAAGCATCCTGAAAATGAGAACGTAATAGACAAATATTTGAACATGAAGACTAATATAAGTAACCTTATACAGATCTGTCTCATATAAAAGTTCAACCCAGTCGGCATCCGGGTTGTTGAGCAATGGTATGAAATATCCGGGTATTAATACAATAAGAATAATTGGATAGGGCAGAAAGTGCAACAATGATCTTTTACTGAGCTTAAAGTCAATATAAACAGATGATTTAAAAAAGAGATAAAGCAGTGGAGCCATAAAAAATACAGTTTCGCTCAGCACCATTCCAAGACCCGGATGGCTGGTGAAGACGTAAACGCTGAGAAACCTGGCGCTGATATCTAAAAGGCTAATAAATAAATATGCGGCAAGCAAGCGATTGCTTAATGGTCGCTTTGATGGGGAAGCGAGCAAAAATATAATCAGGATTACAGCCCCAAAAGCGTATAATATGGCAACAACATCTATAAAAGATATTTCCATGATATGGATACTTGATCTCTCAAATATAAGCAATTATGAATGCTAGAATGGTTATAATACCGTAATGAGCCCAATCTCTGTGCTTCTCGCTGAGTGTTGCTATAATGGAC
>JARRPN010000260.1:0-3901 GCA_037382875.1 Calditrichaceae bacterium
CAGATCCTTTAAACAAATAGCCATTGTTTTTAGAATATTAGCTTCATCATCTACAATAAGTACCTTTGGATTTTGATAATTTTCGACCATGGATTTTATCCAACCTCTAGTTATGCGATAAATTAATTATCCTGCTTTATTGGTAATTGAACATAGAATTGACTACCAACACCTGATTTACTTTCAGCCCATATTTTTCCTTTATGTGCCCGGATTATTTCTCTGGCAATAGCCAAACCTAAACCAATATTACCCTGTTCAGCCTGCTGAAAATTTTTGACCTGAATAAATTTATCAAATATTAAATCCAGTGCATCTTTTGGAATACCCTCACCAGAATCGGTAATACAGAACAGAATATCTTTATCCTTCTTTTTTAGGGTGATTGTAATAGTTCCGTTTTCTTTAGTATGTTGAACAGCATTATCAATCAGATTGGTAAATACTCTGGATAGTTGGGTAAAATCTGCATAAAAAGATTTTATATTTGAATTAATATCTTTTTTAAACGTTATCTTTTTCTCGGCGATTTGCAGTGTTAGCGGTTTTTCAGCATACTCTATTAGATCGGAAGGCTTAATTTCCTCAAAGTTGAAACTGATTTTTCCGGATTCCAGCTTTGATATATCCAACAGATCATTAACAAAGTTTTTTAATCGAATAACGTCTTCTTTTGCACCGGTTAACAACTCTTTTTGTTCCTCATTCAATTTACCCGGAACCTCTCGAGAAAGAATATCAATAGCCATATTCATGGATGTCAGGGGTGTTTTTAGTTCATGGGAAATGGTAGCGATAAATTCTGACTTGAGATGATCTAAATTTTTAAAGCTGGTAACATCCTGAAGTAATGTAACTTTTCCACTTGCTTGACCTGAAGCATCTTCCAGATCAACCTGTCTGGCGAAATAATAAAAAGTTTTTCCATCTTTCTGAATTTGAACTAATGATTTATTCGGATCGGTTTCTGATATAAATGATGGTTTTTTACCTTTAATAAAATTTAATAATTCCGGCTCGGAAATGAGTCCATCTATATGTTTCCCCGGACTGTCTTTAATGGGCAGGCCAAGTATGGATTCGGCAAGCTCGTTAGCCAGGGTTAGCTTAAAGTCAGAATCAGTAACAAGTATGGCTACAGGTATATTTGCAACGAGCGCTTCTGATTTTCTTTTTTCCTGAATGATCTGATCAATATTCATTTTTTCGTAGGCATCCAGGCGCTCAGTCATGCGATTGAACTCCAGACCAAGTTCAGCCACTTCATCATCGGTTGTGATTTCTACTTTTTGATTAAGCTGACCCCGGCTGATTTTACGAACCGTCTCCGTTGTTTTTTTGATGGGAGTGAGTATTTTATGAGTGAAATACAATCCGGCAAGCATGCTGAACAAAATCAATGTAACAGAGAAAACAATGATAAAGAATTTAGCTCTGCTGGAAATAGATTGTGATTTAACATCAGCTTCAGCAATAGCTTCTTCATTTTTTTCTTTTAAATGACGACACAACTTTTCCATTTGTTGAACAAGTGGAAAGATTTTTTCGTAATGGTATATTTTATTGTCTTTATATGGTATGTTCGAATTTAACAGTTTGATTAATGAATCAGAACGAACCTGGTAGAGATTAAACACCTGAATTAGACTATCTAAAATATCCGGTTCACTGGGTAGAGCAATACCTTCAATAGCTTTTTGATGCCAGTTTAAAAACTCGTTCTTATACGTTTGAAAATTAATTATCAGACTGGTATCAATGCCATCCTCTATCATCGATAGATGTAAAAGTTCCTGCTGGCTTAATGCCTGAATCATATTCTCTGCGGCACTGACATTCTGATATTTCTCTTTAAGGATCTGGTCAATAGGCTTACTCAAATCATTGATATTGTAAATTGCAACAACCGCAATAATTACATTGATTAAAATAACAACGAAATAACCAAGACCAATTTTAGAACTAAGGCTTCTCATCCGGTTCTCTGTATGATTTCAGTATAAATTTAAACAGCAAGTTTATTTCATTACAAATTTTCTTTTCTGCCAACAGAAAGTAATCGCAAACAATATACCATAAAAAAACCCGGTCTAAAAAACCGGGTTAATTGATCATATAAATGTGAAACAAAATTTTTAATAACTATTCATTTGATCAAACATGGCAAACATTCCTGCGCCAAAAATAATAAAACTAAGAATCGATACAGCTATCATCACAATAACTAATATACCTTGGACGAGAAAATACATGCGTAATTTATCCATCATCGGAATGAGTTGATCATATTTTTTACCGGTATAAGCCTGATCAGCACGACTGCCTGCCTGAAACAGGATAACTCCCATCCAAATGGGCAACCAGGCAATAATAATCCCGACTAGTGAAAGGGCTGTAAGCGCACCCATAACAATATTGACTATTCCAATAAATTTAGCCCATACGGCCATGTTCTTTGCGGAAAGTGCCAGTTTATCCAAAACCGGACTCTGGGCCTGAACAGGTTGATCCATATTTGCCTCCTTGATTTGATGATTTACAGGTTTGGTAGGAACTGATATATATAAAATGCAGATTTATCTACACAAATTCAAGTATTTATATGAAAAACAAGTTTTTCATTCACCAAAAACTAAATCATGCAGCTTTTCTAGTATACTTTGGAGATCATCCATGGAAAAATGCCTGCTGAATCGAGTGTGCTCTTTCCCGCTTACGAAGATTATTATAGTTGGTATGGAAAATACCAGATATTGCCCGCTAATCGCAGGATGAGATTTAATATCAATATATAAAAATTTAATCCCTTTAAATGAATCGACCAAATGCTCAACTTTGGGTTTGAGTACCTTACATACCTGGCAGTCTTCCTGAGAGAAATAAGCAACCAGCAGTGGAGACTTTCTTAATTTATCTTCTAGCAAATTTTATTCTTATATTAGTCGATTGATTTAAAAATAATCAGATTTTTAAATAAAGAAAATGCATCTACTGTCATTTCCGTGTAGACGGAAAGCTAATTAATAGAAAACTGGATGCCCGATTTGTGCCTTTTGTAGTATCCGCCTTTTGGCGTGATCTCGGGCATGAAATTACAGTTTAATTAGTTGAATAAATCCTTAAGTTTATTCTTTGCTTTCTTTTCCAGCTTTTTCTTTTCGCTATCGATTTTGTCTTCAATCTCTTTTTTCTTAGCATCAACTTTAGCCCGTTCCTGATCCACTTTTTTCTGATACTTGTCCAATTCCGTTTTTAATTGGGCCTCTTTTTCTTTTACCACCGCATTGAGTTGATCACGGTATTTGTTGACTTCTTTATCGATACGCTGCTCTATCTTTTTCTTTGCCGCCTCTATTTCTCGGGTAACAGAAGCCTTTAAACCTTTTGAAATTTCCTCATCCAGGTTGCTACTCAGTCTAAAAACTAAATCATCCCGGGTTCCGGAAACATAGGCGATAAATTCTATCTTTTTAATCCCCTCAAGCACTTCCCGTATTATTTGTTCTATTTTATTCATTTTTGATTTAGTTTTGTCAAATTCAAATACAAGCTTATCGCCAACAAAGTCTATTTTACCTTTAATCGACTTGCCTTCTAATTTTAATGATGTAAGTACGCTGCCTGTACCTTTCTTAACTTTATTGGGAAGCATTTTCGATTTGGATAATTGTGTATTAGCCATTGAGAAACCGGAATAATTTACATCATAGGTTTCCATAGGCAGCTCATTGCGATAATCAAATACCGCGTTCAAACTAAGCTTGCCGCCATCATTCCGTGTGCCGCTAATCTCAGCCTCAGTTGGTTTTCCGATAAATGTTTGATTATCGGTAATGTTTAATACTTCACCTTTTAATTTCAGTTGATCACTGGTTTCGCCGGTTAAAGTCAATCGTTTAAT